>VGXI01000099.1 GCA_016873475.1 bacterium
AAAAGGCGCACCTGACCGAAGAGCCAGTAGTGGATGGGGCCCAGCGCACAGGCCATGGCGAGTCCTCCCGGGCAAGCGTTCGCGGGTCAGCGTAAGCACGGGGCGCTCGGCCCGCATTGACGCGGGTCAAGGGCAACCGCCGTCCCTACTCGCCGGCGAGCTCGAGCAGTGCGTCCGGGTCGAGGAGGGTGATCCGCTTGCCCTCGACGGCGATCGCGCCGCGCTCGCTGAGGGTACGCAGGGCCCGCGAGAGGCTCTCGGCCGTCGTGCCCAGCAGGAGCGCCAGTTCGCCCTTGCCCACCGGCAGGGTGAGGCCGCGCTGGGCGCCGCCCTCGCGCAGCAGGTAGCAGGCCAGGCGGGCCTTCACCTCGCGGGTCGAGAGATCCTCGATGAGATGGGAGAACTCGAGCAGGCGGCGCGCCATCGACGCCATCACCTGGCGCACGAATTCCGACCGCTCGCGCAGCTCGCGCTCGAAGACCTCCGCCGGCACGAAGGCCACCCGCGTGCGCTCCATCGCCACGGCCTCCGCGTGGAAGCTGCCGCCGGCGAGCATCGCCGCCTCGCCGAAGCTGTCGCCGGCGCAGAAGAAGTGCAGCACCTGCTCCTTGCCCGAGCCCGCGCTGAGCTGGATCTTCACCCGCCCGAAGATGATCACGAAGAAGCCCGCCGCCGGCTCCCCCTGCTGGAAGATGCGCTGCCCGCGCAGGTAGACGCGCCGGCTGACGGCAGGCAGGATGCCCGCCAGCACCGGCTCCGGCAGGTGGCGAAACAGCGGCGAGGCGCGCAGCTCGATGAGACCGGGCTCGGGCTGGGTCATCGCAGGGGTCCTTTCGGCTTCGGCGCGGGAGGACGCGCCAAAGCTAGCCCAGACGCGGGACGACGGCAAGGCGCGGCTACGACGCGAATCGCCTTGACTGAGGAGCCTCGATTCCGGAATTATTGTGCCAAAGTCGAACGCGGCAGTGCCCCAGGAGCGCAGCATGGCCATCGAGTTCATCGATCAGGACTACTCCCGCTACAGTGCCGAGAACCATGCCGTTTGGAAGTTGCTCTACGAGCGGCGCATCGCCGAGCTCGAGGCCCAGGCCAGCCGCGCCTACCTGGATGGCCTGCGCACCCTGGAGATCTACGCCGACCGCGTGCCCCAGCTCAGCGACATCAACGCCCGCCTGGGTCCGGTGACGGGCTGGACCTCCCGCGCCGTGCCTGGCTACATCCCCGCCGACGACTTCTTCGCCTGCCTCGCGCGGCGCGAATTCCCGACGACGATCGGCGTACGCCCCCGCGAGCAGCTCGACTACCTGCCCGAGCCGGACATCTTCCACGACGTCTTCGGGCACATCCCGATGCACGCCAATCGCGAGTTCGGGGACTTCCTGCAGGCCTACGGCGAGGCGGCCCTGCACTGCGGCGGCGAGCCGCGACTCACCGAGCTGCAGCGGCTCTTCTGGTTCACCGTGGAGTTTGGGCTGATCCGCGAGGAGGGGCGGTTGAGGCTCTACGGCAGCGGCCTGATCTCCTCGCCCGGCGAGGGCAAGCACTGCCTGGAGAGCCCCGCGGTGGAGCGCGTGGACTTCGACCTCGAGCGGGTGATCGCGCAGGATTTCGAGATCGACCACTACCAGCCGCTCCTCTTCGTGATCGACTCCTACGAGCAACTCTTCGCGGCCCTCGGCGAGTACCGTCGCCGTCTCTTGCACTGAACGCTGTGCGCGCCGGCGCCCGCGGCCGGCTCGCCGCCACAGCGCACTGTGCGCCGCCATCGGAAACCCTGCGCCGGGCGCCACCGACTCCCCCGCGACGATTTCCCCCGACGAGATGACTAAAGCCCCGACCGGGGCGTCCGATAACACACCGGATGGATCTTCATCTCGAAGGACACGGAATGGTCGCACTTCCCATCTGGGCGCTAGTTGGCGGCGCGGTCCTCGCTCCCCTGCTCGCCCTGGCCCTGGCGCGCCTCTTCCAGCGCGGCGACGCGGCGCTCCTGCGCGGCACGCTGCGCAAGAAGGGCCTGCAGCTCGACGAAACCCTCACCAAATTGAGCGAGGCCAATCAGCGGATCGCCGCGACTCTCCGCGAGGCGGAGCAGGCGCGCAGCGAGGCGGAGACCGCCTCGCGCGCGAAGAACGAGTTCCTCGCCACGATGAGCCACGAGATCCGCACGCCGATGAACGGCGTCATCGGCATGACGAGCCTGCTCATGGACACGCCGCTGACGGCCGAGCAGCGCGAGTACGCCGAGGTGATCCGCAGCTCGGGCGACTCGCTGCTGACAATCCTCAACGACATCCTCGACTTCTCGAAGATCGAGGTCGGCCAGCTGGAGCTCGAGGAGCACAGCTTCCAGCTCCGCGAGGTCTTCGAGGACGCGCTGGACCTGATGGCCGTGCGCGTCGGCGAGAAGGGGCTCGAGCTGTCCTGCCTCGTCGAGCCCAACGTGCCGCACACGTTGATCGGCGACCCGACGCGTCTGCGGCAGATCGTCGTCAACCTCATCGGCAACGCGATCAAGTTCACGCAGATGGGCGAGATCGCCCTCACCGTGAAGTCGCAGCTCCTGCGCGAGGGGCTCTACGAGATCCACACCGCCGTGCGCGACACGGGGATCGGCATCGATCCCGCCGGGCGCTCGCGCCTCTTCAAGGCCTTCAGCCAGGTGGACAGCTCGACGACCCGCAAGTACGGCGGCACCGGCCTGGGCCTGGCAATCAGCAAGCAGCTCTCGGAGCTGATGGGCGGCCGCATCTGGGTCGAGAGCGTGCCCGGGCGCGGCAGCACCTTCCACTTCACGGTGCGCGTGCGCCGCAGCAGCCTGCCCGAGCCGGCGCTCGACCTGCACTCGCTCAAGGGTCTGCGCGCGTTGATCATCGACGATAACGCGACGAACCGCCGCTTGCTTGAGGTACAGTCGATCGCCTGGAGCATGACGCCGGTGCTCGCCGAATCACCGAGCGTGGCCCTCGCGCTGGTCGAGAAGGAGAAGCCCTTCGACCTCATCCTGCTCGACATGCAGATGCCGGAGATGGATGGCCTCGAACTAGCGCAGGTCCTCGCCCACAACCCGAAGAGCGCGCGCGTGCCGAAGATCATGCTCAGCTCGATCGGGCGTCGCATCGAGGTGGAAGGCACGCCGTTGCATTCGGCCATCAGCAAGCTGATCCGCCAGGATCGGCTGCTCGGTGTGCTCCTGGACGCGATCGGTGAGCGCGAGGGCGGCCACGCGACGGCGCCGCCGCCGGCGCTCGAGCGGCTCGCGGAGCGCCTGCCGCTGCACATCCTGCTCGTCGAGGACAACCGCGTGAACCAGAGGGTCGCCCTGCGCCTGCTCGAGCGCCTCGGCTACAGCGCGGACGTGGCGGCCAACGGCCTGGAGGCCCTCGACGCCCTGCGCCGCCAGCCCTACGACCTGGTGCTGATGGACATGCAGATGCCCGAAATGGACGGCCTCGAGGCGACGCGCCGCATCCGCGCGGACTTCCCGGCCAAGCGCCAGCCGCGCATCGTCGCGATGACCGCCAACGCGATGAAGGGCGACCGCGAGCGCTGCATCGAGGCCGGCATGGACGACTACATCAGCAAGCCGGTGAAGTGGGAGTCCCTCGTCGAGGCGATCGGCCGCTGCGAGATGGTGCCCAGTCGCTAGGCGCTGCCGCCACTAGCGCGGCAGCGCCTCGATCTTGGCCGCGAGGATGAAGTCGTTCTCGCTCAGCCCGCCAACGCTGTGCGTCCAGAGCGACACGCCGACCCTCCCCCAGCTCAGCGCGATGTCCGGATGGTGGTCCTCCGCCTCGGCGAGGACCCCGATCGCGTTCACGAGCGCGAGGGCGCGCGCGAAGTCGGGCAGGCGAATCTCGCGCGTGAGACGTTCGCCGTCGATCGCCCAGCCGGGCAACGCGGCGAGATGGGCCACGCACTCCGCGGCCGTGAGCGCCGGCGTGCCGGCGGGCAGGGGCCGGCAGTTGCGATCGGCGAGGGCCGGCCGCGCGGCGCGCTCCTCGCCGCTCATGCGCAGAAGCGCGCGAAGGCGGCGCTGAGATCGGCGGCGACGACGGCGGCCTCGCGGCCCTCGATCGCGTGCCGGGGCAGGAAGAAGACCAGCTTGCCGTCCTTGAAGAGCGCGGCCGAGGGGCTGCTCGGCGGCAGGTCGCCGAAGTGGGTGCGCGCCGCCGTCGTGGCCTCGCGGTCCTGCCCGGCGAAGACGCTGGCCACCCGATCGGGCCGCGTCTCGCCCTGGAGGGCCATCGCCAGGCCGGGCCGCGCCATCCCGGCCGCGCAGCCGCAGACCGAGTTCACGAAGAGCAGGGCGCTGCCCGTGGACTGGCCCATCCAACGCTCGACCGCGGCGCCGTCGCGCAGTTCCTCGACGCCGATCCGCGTCAGCTCCGCCCGCATCGGGGCCACCAGCAACTCGTCGTACATGCTCGCCTCCGCGTGTCTGGGGAGTTCTGGAGTTCCGGGTCCACGGATTTCTCCAAAGCTCAATTCGCTCGGGATGGAAAATAGACAAGCCGCGCCCGCCCGCAAGGCCTGCCCCGCCGCGGGCCAGCGGCGGGCGAGGCTAGCCCGCCGTCGCCTCCGCCCGCGGCTCGACGCGAATCGCCAGGCCCTCGCCGCCCGCGCCCTCGCCCAGCCCCACGCGCAGGCGCCGCGCGCCGCCCGCGCCCTGGGCGACCAGCAGGCGCGCGATCGGGGTCTCCAGTTCGCGCTTGATGACGCGGGCCAGGGGCCGCGCGCCGTAGTGCGGGTCGTAGCCCTCGCGGGCCAGCCAGCGCCGCGCGGCCGGCTCGAGCTCGAGCGTCAGTTCGCGCTCGGCAAGACGCGCGGCGAGACGCGCGGTCATCAGGTCCACGATGGCCCCGATCTGCGCCTCGGTGAGCGGCCGGAAGAGCACCTGCTCGTCGAGGCGGTTGAGGAACTCGGGCCGGAAGTGGCGGCGCAGCTCGGCGAAGACGGCCTCGCGCAGGGCGGAGGGGATCTCGCCCATCTCCGCGGCCGCGCTCTCCAGCAGCAGGGGCGAGCCGATGTTCGAGGTCAGGATGATCACCGTGTTGCGGAAGTCCACCACGCGGCCCTGGCCGTCGGTGGCGCGGCCGTCGTCGAGGATCTGGAGCAAGGCGCTCCAGACCTCCGGGTGGGCCTTTTCGATCTCGTCGAAGAGGAGCACGGCGTAGGGCTTGCGGCGCACGGCCTCGGTGAGCTGGCCGCCCTCCTCGTAGCCGACGTAGCCGGGCGGTGCGCCGAAGAGCCGCGCCACCGAGTGCTTCTCCATGTACTCGCTCATGTCCAGGCGCACGAGGCTGTCCTCGCGGTCGAAGAGCGCTTCCGCGAGCGCTTTGGCCAGCTCGGTCTTGCCCACGCCCGTCGGCCCGAGGAAGAGAAAGGAGCCGAGCGGCCGCGCGGGATCCTGGATGCCGGCCCGCGCGCGCAGCACGGCGTCGGCCACGGCGCGCACGGCCTCGTCCTGGCCGATCACGCGCCGGTGCAGGATGCTCTCCAGACGCATCAGCTTCTCGCGCTCGCCCTCGACGAGGCGCTCCACCGGCACGCCCGTCCAGCGCGAGACGACGGCGGCGATCTCGCCCTCGCCGACGACCTCGCTGAGCAGGCGCGGGGCGTCGCTCGCTAGCGCGGCGGCCTCGGCCTCGGCGATGCGCGCCGCGAGCCCGGGGATCAGGCCATGGCGCAGCTCGGCCGCGCGCTCGAGCTTGTAGGCGCGCTCGGCAGCCTCGGCCTCGCGCGACAGGCGCTCCAGTTGAGCGCGCAGTTCGCGCAGGGCGGCCTGGCCCTCCCGCTCCTGCTCCCACTGCGCGCGCAGGGCCTGCGCCTCCTCGCGCAGCTCGGCCAGTTCGCGGCGCAGCGCGGCGAGGCGCTCGGCGCTCGCGCGGTCGGTCTCGCGCCTCAGCGCCGCCTCCTCGATCTCGAGGCGCACGAGGCGGCGGCTGAGGTCGTCCAGGCGCGCGGGCTGGGAGTCCAGCTCGGTGCGCACGGAGGCGCAGGCCTCGTCGACGAGGTCGATCGCCTTGTCGGGCAGGAAGCGGTCGCTGATGTAGCGGTTCGCGAGCGCAGCCGCCGCCACGAGCGCGGCGTCCTGGATGCGCACGCCGTGGAAGGTCTCGAAGCGCTCCCTGAGTCCGCGCAGTATCGAGATCGAGTCGGCGACGTCGGGCGCCTCGATCAGCACCGGCTGGAAACGGCGCTCGAGGGCGGCGTCCTTCTCGACGTGCTTGCGGTACTCGGCGAGCGTCGTGGCGCCGATGCAGTGCAGCTCCCCGCGCGCGAGCATCGGCTTGAGCAGGTTGCCGGCGTCGGGCGAGCCTTCGCTGCGGCCGGCGCCGACGATGTTGTGGATCTCGTCGATGAAAAGGAGGACCCTGCCCTCGCTGCGCTTGATCTCGGCGAGCACGGCCTTGAGGCGCTCTTCGAATTCGCCCCGGTACTTCGCGCCTGCCAGCAGGGCGCCCAGGTCCAGGGCCCAGACGCGGCGGTCCTTCAGCCAGGCCGGCACGTCGCCGGCGAGGATGCGCTGCGCGAGGCCCTCGACGACGGCCGTCTTGCCCACGCCCGGCTCGCCGATCAGCACCGGGTTGTTCTTTGTTTTGCGCGAGAGGATGCGGACCACGCGGCGGATCTCGGCGTCGCGCCCGATGACGGGGTCGAGCTTGCCCTCGCGCGCGAGGGCGACCAGGTCCGTGCCGTACTTCGCGAGCGCCTCCTGGCCGGCCTCGGGATCCTCGTTCTCGACCTTGCGGCCGCCGCGCAGCGCGTTCACCGCCGCGAGCAGGGCCTCGCGCGTGAGGCCGGCCTCGGCGAGCAGCCGCGCCGCCGCCCCCTCACGGCCCTTGCCGAGCATGGCGAGCAGGAGGTGCTCGACGGAGAGGAAGCTGTCGCCCAGCGCCTTGGCCTCGTCTTCGGCGGCGAGGAGGAGTTGCTGGAGGCGCCGGCTGGGCAGGAGCTGAGCGCCGCCGCTCACCTTGGTGCGGCGCGCGAGCTCGGCGCGGAGGCTGCCGGCCAGTGGCGCGGCCTCGATCTCCAAGCGCTCGAGCAGGCGCGGCAGCAGGCCGTCCTCCTGCTCGAGCAGGGCGAGCAGCAGGTGCTCGACATCGAGTTCGTGGTGGTTCTCCCGCAGCGCTGCGGCCTGGGCGGCCTGCAGGGCCTCCTGGGACTTGCGGGTCAGGCGATTGAGATCCATGGCTCCGCTCCTTCTCACTGGGATCCGCGGCGCCCGGCCTGTCCGGGCAGAGGCCGCCGGCCTCTCGCTCGAGCGCAAGGCCGAGGCCAGTCCCGGCCGACACGACAAATCTATTCATATCAACGATATAGAGAGATCCCCGGAGCTGCCATTGAGCGTGGGCCCTGCCAGACCGGGCGGCAGCGCCTCAGGACTGGCCGAGCAGTCTGCCAGGACGGCAGCGCCGCGTCAGTTCGAGTCGGGCCCGAGGCGCGGGGGCCGGAGCGCCAGCGGGCGGCCGTCCTCCAGGCGCAGCCCCTCGCAGGCCGCGCCCGTGCGCAGGTAGCCCAGGGCGAGGAAGCCGGGCTCATTCCCGGGCGGCGGCGCGGGCGCGGACGCCGTGGAGCTGACCCAGCCCTCAGATTCGCCCGCCGGGCTCTGCAGCGCCGTGCCCGGCGCGGGCGCGGCACCGGGCCCGGCGAGGATCAGCGGCCGCCAGCGCGGACGGCCGCGGCTGGCCTGGCGCATCACAACTTCCTGGCCGGGATAGCAGCCCTTGCCGAGGCTGACGGCCTCGGGGACGAGGCCCGCCTCCTGGGGCAATACGCGGAGCAGGTCGGGATCGCGCCGCGCGCGGCCGGCGGCGACGCGCAGGTGCTCGGCCGCCGCGGGCGAGAGGCGCAGGCCCCCGGCATCCGCGAGGGCACGAAAGAGCCCGCGCAGCGCCGCCGCGGGACCTTCGCCGGTCGTGGGGGTCTCCGGACCCTGCGGCCCGCAGGCCCCGTCCATGACCAGCTCGAAGCCGGGCGCGCCCAGGCGCGGCGAGGCGAGCAGCGTGAGCGGCCAGCCGGCCAGGGCGCTTCGCCGATGCGCGAGCGGCGCGGCGGGCAGCTCGCCCGGCGCGAGCTGCGCGGCGAGAAGGGCCGGCGCGGCCGGCCCGCCCAGCCAGAGCACGTCGCTATTCGCCTCCAGCGACGCCAGCTCGACTTGCTCGCGGAAGAGGCGCCGCGCGAGCTCCTCGGCCAGGGGCCGGGCGGGATCGGCGTCGGCGAGCAGGAGGAAGCCCTCCGCCTCGCGCAGGACGGCGAGGTCCGCGAGCACGGCGCCTCGCGCATCGAGCAGCAGGCTGCGCGCGCCGCTGCCGGCGGCGAGCGGGGCGAGGTCCTGGCTGAGCGTCGCCTGCAGCCAGGCGGGCGCGTCCGCGCCCCGCACGCGGAGCACTTCGCCCGTGAGCTGGGGCCGGTAGACCAGACCCGCCTCGGCGGCGGCCAGTTCGCGGGCGAGGTTCTCCATGCCCGCTAGCGCGCCTCGAGGCCGGCGATGGCCTCGGCGAGCAGCGCCTCGCCGCGGGTGTCGAGCTCTGCCAGCGTGAGTTCGCCCGCGTCGAGCTTCGCGAGCAAGGCCTTCTGCGCGCGGTACTCGCGGTTGACGATGCCCGCCTTGCTCTGAAGCATCCGCCAGGCCTTCCGCCGTTCGACGCAGAAGAGCACCATCTGCCGCGAGAGCGCCAGCTCCTGCCAGGCGCCGCTCTCGTCCTCGGCGCGGATGAAGACGCCGAAGTCGGGCACGAAGCTGCGGTGCTGCCGGTCGCGGTAGCGCCGCGCCACCACGTCCTGCTGGCTGATGCGCAGGAGCATCGACTCGAGCGGCACGAGCCCCGCCGCCTCGCCGGGCTTCAGGCGCTTGAAGTGACGGCGGAAGCGGGCCTCGCTGGCGGCCCAGTGCGCCACCGTGTAGCGGTACCTCGTCTGCTTGTCCTTGCTGCGCGCCTCCCACCAGTCGGCCTCGGGCGCGGGATTGCCCTTGAGGTCCAGCGCCTCGGCGTAGCTCTCGCCCCCGCGCGGGTCGAAGACGAACTCCGGCATGCCGCGGCTGTCGCGGATGCGCTGGGCCTGCTGCGTGGCCATGTCGTCGGCGACGCCGTGCTCGGGCTGGCAGGTGGTGAAGCACTGCAGGAAGGCCGTGCCGCGGTAGGCGAGCGCGTCGAGGATCGCCTGGTAGAGGCGCGGCGCGTTCGCCAGCGAGACCTGCGCGACGTAGGGCGAGCCGTGGCCGGCCGTGAAGATCTCGGCCAGGCTCTTCTTCTCGACGGCCTTACCCTGCGTGGCCTCGCCGAACTGGTTCATGTCGAAGCCGCCGGGCGAGGGCGAGGAGTCCGAGTTCTGGCCGCCCGTGTTCGAGTAGACCTGCGTGTCGAGCATCAGCAGCTTCACGTTCGGCCGGTTCTGGAGCAGCACCTTCGAGACGTTCTGGAAGCCGATGTCCCCCATGCCGCCGTCGCCGCCGATCGCCCAGGCCTTGGGCAGCTCGCTCACCTCGCGCTCGCTCATGTCGGCGTCCGTCAGGTGCGCGAGCGCGAAGCGCTCGGCCGCGCTGGGCAGGCGGCCCGCGCCCGATTCGCCGCGCCCGTCGCCGAGCAGCATGTCCGCCAGGCGCTCTGGAATCACCGAGCGCCGCGCGTGGTCCATGATGAAGCTCTCGCCGAAGAGCCAGGCCACGGTGGCGCCGTCCTGGAAGAGCGAGTTCATCCACGGATAGGGATGCGGGTTGTTCGGCGGCGTGGAGCCGTAGACCGTGTTGCAGCCGGTGTGGGCGCCCATCGCCATCACGGACATGCCGCTGGCGAGCCGGCCGTCGAGAGCCTGCAGGTCCTTGTGGTTGAAGGCGTCCTGCTCGAGGACGCGGGCGACGGCGTCGACCAGCACGGCGTCCGGGAAGTCCGGCAGTCCGGCGAGGCGCGCGAGCGAGTCCTCCTCGCTCTCGCCGCCGAGGCCCATCAGCAGCTCGGCGACGGCCTGCCGCCAGCGGCGGCCGCCCTCGGGGTCGCCCGCGGCCAGCGCGGCGAGGCGCTCCTCGCCGTGCGCGCGCAAGCGCGCCGCCTTTGCGGCCAGGCGCTCGGCCTTGGCGTGATAGACGGGCCGCATCAGCGCCTCGGTCAGCGAGGCCACCGCGTGCAGCACGCTCTTCTCGCCGCAGCCCGCGCAGGCGCCGTCGCCCGAGACGAGGGCCTGGTAGTTGCGCCGCTGCATGAGGTGGTTGCGCAGCGCGGCCGTCTTGGAGCCCTGCGGGTGCTCGTCGTCGTAGAGACCGAGGTACTTGCGCGGCGTGTCGGGCAGCAGGTTCATGAAGGCCGTGCCCGTCAGGTGGTGGCTGTTGAGTTCCTCCGTCTCGGGCGCCATCACGAGCGCCTCGTGGTCGCCGCACTCCGTGACGCACTCCGCGCAGCCCTTGCAGAGGTCCGAGACGAAGATCGAGAAGACGCCGCCCGAGCCGGCCTCCTTCTTCTCCTTCGTCAGGAAGATGGCGTTGACCTTGCCATAGGCCAGCGGCACCTGCTCCATCACGGCGAGCAGTTGCGCCTTGGCCGCCGCGCTCAAGTCGGCGAGGCCGGCCAGCTCCTCGGCGAGCAGCGCGGGCACGGGCCGCTTCTCCTTGGCCTGCGCGGCGGCGAGCATGCGGGCGTGCAGCGCGGCGTCGAGGGCCGGCACGGCCTTGAGCAGCGCCGCCCGCGCCACCGGATCGCTCACGTAGTTGACGATCGCCGTGCGCAGCACCGTCGCCAGGTCCTGCGCCGTGTTGGGCAGCGCGGTGTCGGGGCAAGCGGCGATGCACTCCATGCACTGCGTGCAGTTCTCGGGGATCCAGATCGGCGTCTCGCGGCGGGCCACGGTCTTGCTCGCCGTGGCGCCGGTCGCGGCGGCCATGATGCCGACAGCCGCGAAGGGCGAGGCCGGCTGGTCGTAGCCCAGGCCCGCGCGGAACTCGCGGTCGAAGGCGCCGAGCGTGAAGAGCGGCGCGCGCTCGCCCTGGCCGGGCGCCGGCGGCGTCAGACCGCCGCGGCTGTCCGCGGCGCAGCTCACGAGCAGCTGACCGCGCATGTTGGAGCGGTCCGGCGCATCGGCTGCACCGTAGGCGATCTCGGCGACGCGCGTGAAGCCCTCCTCCATCACCTCCATGTTCGACTCGACGACGGCCTCGCCGAAGCGGCCGAACTTCTTGACGTACTGCGCGCGCACGACCTCAGCGTAGTGCTCGCGATCGATGCCGTTGTCGGCAAGGAAGCTCGACACGCCGAAGAAGGCGCCGAGGAAGGCGTTGCCCTGCATGCGCAGCTGCAGGTCGCCGCGGTCGGTGGCCGCGCGAGCGATGGCGAAGCCGGGCAGGATGTAGACGCGGATCTTCTCGTCGAGGATTCTCTGCCGGTAGCGGGGCGGGATGCGCTCCCAGGCGGTGGCCGGCGACTCGTCGCTCTCCCAGACGAAGGCGCCGCCGGGGTTCAGCCCCTCCAGCGGGTTCGTGTGCAGGAAAGCCTTGGGGTCGCAGCAAAGGACGACATCCACGTGGTGCAGGTCGCAATTGACGCGGATCCGCTTTT
>VGXI01000100.1 GCA_016873475.1 bacterium
CACGCCCGCGGCCCGGGCCGCCGTCAGCACGTTGAGAGTGCCGGTGACGTTGACGTCGTTGGTCGTCACCGGGTCCTTGACCGAGCGCGGCACCGAAGCGAGCGCGCCCTCGTGGAAGACGTAGGCGCAGCCCTGCATGGCATGCCCGACGGCCGCGCCATCGCGCAGGTCGCCGACCTCCAGGCGGATCCGTCCGCGCAGTTCCGCGAGGTTCGCCTCGTGCCCGGTCGAGAGGTTGTCGAGCACGACGACCTCGTTGCTGTCAGCGGCGAGCGCGGCCACGAGGTGGCTGCCGATGAAACCCGCGCCGCCGGTGACGAGGACTCTGGCCATGCCGCCTCCTAGAGCCGGAAGAGTTTCGGTGACTCGACGCCCTTGTACACGTTGCGGGAGTCGACGACCAGCGGCAGGCTCGCGAGGAGGCCGGCGTAGTCGACGTTCTTGTGGTTGGTGACGACGACGGCCACATCCACGCCCTTGAGATCCGCCGCCGCCAGCCCGCGGCGCGGCACGTCCGCAAGTTCCGGGATGGCGGCCGTGACCCACTCGTCGTGATAGCTCACCTGGGCGCCGCGGCCCTGGAGAAGCTTGATGACGTCGAGGGCCGGGCTCTCCCGATAGTCGTCGATGTTGGCCTTGTACGCCACGCCGAGCACGAGAATCTGCGCGCCGTTGACGGACTTTCGCTGCGAGTTCAGCGCCGCTGCCACGACCTCGACGACGTGGTCCGGCATGTGGCTGTTCACCTCGCCGGCCAGCTCGATGAAGCGCGCCTCGAAACCGTGCAGCCGCGCCTTCCAGCTGAGATAGAAGGGGTCGATGGGAATGCAGTGGCCGCCCAGGCCCGGCCCGGGATAGAAGGGCATGAAGCCGAAGGGCTTGGTAGCGGCGGCGTCGATGACATCCCAGACGTTGATGTTCATCCGGGCGCACATCAGCGCGATCTCGTTGACGAGTCCGATGTTCACCGAGCGGAAGGTGTTCTCGAGCAGCTTGACCGTCTCCGCGACGCGGCTGGAAGAGACGGGAACGACGGTCTCGATCGCGCGCTGGTAGAGGGCGACGGCAACCTCCGTGCAGGCGGGCGTGATGCCCCCGACGACCTTCGGGATGTTCCGCGTCTGGAACTTCGGATTGCCGGGATCGACGCGCTCGGGGCTGAAGGCCAGGAAGAAGCTCTCCCCCACCTTGCGGCCGGTGGCCTCGAGCTTGGGCAGGATCACCTCGTCCGTGGTGCCCGGATAGGTGGTGCTCTCGAGGATCACCAGCGTGCCGTCGCGCAGGTAGCGGGCGATCTCGTCCGTCGCCGCGACGATGTAGGAGATGTCCGGATCCCGCGTCTTGCCGAGCGGAGTCGGCACGGCGATGTTGATCGTGTCCATCGCGCCCAGCTGCGCGAAGTCGGTCGTCGCGGCCAGCTTGCCGGCCTTCACGAGCGGGGCGAGCTCAGCGGACGGCACGTCCTGGATGTAGCTCTCGCCGCGGCCGATTGCCGCCACCTTGCGGGTGTCGAGATCCACGCCCAGGACCTCGAGCCCATTCTTGGCGAACTCCACGGCCAGGGGCAGGCCGACGTAGCCCAGGCCGATGACGGCGCAGCGGGCCTCGCCCGCGGCAATCTTTGCCTTCAGGGACGCGTGATGCGACATGGCGACTTCCTGCTCGGGGCCGAGCCAGCGCTGGATGGGGCGCCGCCCGGCCGGGGTTCACTCTATATCGTTGCTATTCAAAGACTTGTCTTCACTCCTCAACTCCCGGCGCCGGGCCTGCAGCTCCTGCCAGAGGCGCAGGAGGCGATAGAGCAGAAAGAGGAGGAGAAGGCCGATTCCCAGCGGCAAGAGCCATGCCCGGGGTCCGTAGTCGGCCAGGAAACGGGCTCGCAAGAGGCGCAGGGCGCTGAACTCGAGCCACACCAGCGCGCCGCAGACGGCCGTCAGGGTGACGGCCTGGACCAGCTTGGCGCCGAACTCCTCGCCGCGCCGCCGGCCGCGCTGGAAGCGCCCCAGATCGGCAGCGCTGCGCCGGGCGCGGCGCCGGCCGGGCCGATCGCCCAGTGGAGACGCACCCATCAACGCGCGGCCCCGGATGCGTCGCGCCGCTCCTGGACCTCCTCGAACTCGCCATCCTGGATACCCGCATCGGAAAAGGGCGGGGCGGTCGCCGCTTGCTTGCCGACATCGGCGCGCTCGCGGCGCTTGCCGCGGGCGGGGCCGGCGAGGAGCCTGCGCAGCAGCAGGAAGCCGAGGATGACGAGGAGGATGCGAATGATGGGCATGGTGTGAGTACGCCCGAAGGGATTCGAACCCCCGACCTACGGCTCCGGAGGCCGTCGCTCTATCCAGCTGAGCTACGGGCGCAGCGACCCGAATCTAGGGAATGCGCCCCCGCATTGCCAGGGAAATCTCGGCACTTCAAGCGCCGCGCGCCTCGCTCAGCAGGCGTCCGGCGAGCGCCAGGGTATCGCCCTGGGGCTCGGCATCCCCCAGCATGCGCGAGATCTCGCGCAGGCGCTCCTCGGCCTCGAGAGCGCGGACGGCCGTACGCGTGCGTCCCCCGCTGAACTCCTTGCGCACGCAGAACTGGCGGTCGGCGACCGCGGCGAGGCGCGCCTGGTGCGTGACGAGCAGGACCTGGCGAGCCCGGGCGAGGGCGCTCAGCTGTGCAGCCAGGGCCCCGGCGAGATCGGCGCCGATGCCGGCGTCCACCTCGTCGAGCACGAGAACGGGTGCCGTTGCGCTGGGCGCCGCGCCGGCCAGGTGACGCGCGAAGGCGATGCGCGAGAGCTCGCCCCCGCTGGGCACATCGGCCAGGCTGCCTTCGGCGAGATCCGGATTCGGACGGACGCACACCGCGACGCGGTCGATCCCCGCCTCGCCGGCGCGAAAGGCGGCGCCCCTGGCGTCGCGCACCCAGCCCTGGGCGTCCGCCTCCGGGATGACGGCGATGCGCAGCGTCGCCCGCGGCAGGCCGAGGAGCGCGAGCCGCGCTTCCCAGGCGGGGCCGAGAGCGGCGGCGGCGCGTTGCCGCCGGTCGCTGAGGGCGAAGGCCGCCTCGGCGAGGGCCAGCTCTGCCGCCGCTCGCGCCGCCGCGCGCTCGGCGAGCAGCGCCTCCTGATCGGCGAGCTGATCGAGCAGCGAGCGCTGCTCCGTCGCCCAGGCCAGGATTCCGGCGAGGTCGCGCCCGTGCTTGCGTTCGAGCGCGCTGAGCCGGCCGAGGCGCTCCGCGAGCTGTTCGCCCTCGCGCGCGCTGAGGCGGCTGTCCTCCGCCCGGTGGCGCAGGGTCCGCGCGAGATCGGCCAGGCTCGCGCCGAACTCGCTGCCGGCCAGCGACAGGGGCGGATCGCCCAGTCGCTCGAGACGCGCGAGCTGGGTCTCGAGCCCGTCCAGCGTTTCGCGCAGGCCCCCCTTGCCCTCGATCGTCTGCAGGAGCCCGCGATAGGCCTCCTGCAGGCGCGTCGCATTGCGCAGCCGGCGCTCCCGCTGCTCCAGCTCGGTCCGCTCGCCAGGGCGCGGCGCCAGGCTCTCGATCTCGGCCAGCTGGAAGCGGAGGTACTCCTCCTCGCCGCGCAGGCCGGCGAGGCGCACCGCGAGTTGCTCCTCCGCGCGATGGGCCGCGCGGGCGGCCGCCAGACGCTCCCGGTAGCGCGCGAGCTGCTCGCCGTTGGCCGCGCAGTCGTCGAGCAGGCGGCGCTGGGCCTCCTCCTCGACGAGATCGAGCTGGGCATGCTGATCCTGGCGCTCGACGAGCAGGCTGCCGATCTCGCGCAGGCGGCGCAGGGTGAGCGGGAACCCCTCGCACCAGGCCTGGCTGCGGCCATCGGCGCGCAGCTCGCGCTTGAGGTGCAGGCCCTCCTCGCTGCCCTCGATCCCGCGTTCGGCGAGGGCCGCGGCCAGGGCGGGTCCGGGCACGAAGAAGGCCTCCACGCGGGCGCGACCGGCCCCGGGGCGGATCCAGTCGGCCCGCCCGCGCGCGCCGGTCACGAGCGCCACGGCGGCCAGGAGCACCGACTTGCCGGCACCCGTCTCCCCGCTCAGCACGTTCAGGCCGGGCAGGAGTTCGAGCGTCGCGTCCTCGACCACGATCAGGTTCTGGATGCGCAGGTGGCTGAGCACGCCTATCTCCCGGTGGGCGATCCCCAGCCCAGCTTCGCGCCGACGAGGGCGTAGTAGCTGAAATCGAGGGGCAGGGCGAGGCGCAGCGGCCGCTCGGCCGCACGGCGAATGCGCACCGCGTCGCCGCTGCGCAGCGTCAGCGTGCTCAGGCCGTCCAGCGTGAGGGTGGCCTCGCCGCTGCGCCGGCCGATCGTGATCAGGAGCTCCTCCTCGCCGCCGACCAGGATGGGTCGAATCGAGAGGGCGTGCGGGCAGATCGGCGTCGCGACGAGGGCGTCCATCGTCGGGTGGACGATCGGGCCGCCCGCCGAGAGCGAGTAGGCGGTGGAACCGGTCGGCGTGGCGACGATCAGCCCGTCGGCGCGGTAGCCGCCGAGACGCTGGCCGCCGACCGCGATCTGGAACTCCACCAGACGGTTGCTGGGATTCATGTGGATGACGGCATCGTTGAGCGCGAGCTGCGCCCGACCGGCCTCGCCATCGCGCGCGAGTGCCGCTGCGAGGCGCATCCGCTCCTCGACGCGGTACTGACCGGCGAGCACGCTGCGCAGGGCCCCCTCCATTTCCTCGAGCTTGAGCAGGGTCAGGAAGCCGAGGCTCCCCATGTTGATGCCCAGGAGCGGCGTGGCGACCGGCTCGAGTGCGCGCGCGGCGCGCAGGAAGCTGCCGTCGCCGCCGAACACGAGGAAGAGCTGGCACTCGGCGGCGAAGTCGAGGGCGCTCGCCGCCCGCGCCGGCCGCTCCAGCCAGGCCGCCGTCTCCCCGTCGAGCCGGACGCTGGCGCCGCTCGCCTCCGCCGCCGCGATGGCCCGCTCGACGACCCCGCGCGCGCCGACCGCCTCGCGATTGGCCAGGATGCCCAGATTGCGGATGACTTCCATCAGCGCCTGCCTTCCCCCGCGTCGTGCCCGCGCCAGGTGGCCAGCGCGAAGTACTCGCGCTGCCGCTGGTCGGGTCCCGGCGCCACGGTCTCGACGGCGATTATCTCCCAGCCCTGGGCACGCGCGCAATCGAGCACCTGGTCGCGGAGCCGTTCGGCCAGGGCGCCGTCGCGCAGGCGCCCGCCGGCCGTGAGGGCCCCCGGCGGCGCCTCGAACTGGGGCTTGATGAGCGCCACCAGCCAGGCGGCGGGCGCGAGCGGCAGCTTGAGCTTGGGGAGCACCGCGCAGAGCGAGATGAAGGAGAGGTCCAGCAGCAGGATCTCGCAGGGCGCGGGCAGGGCGGTCACGGCCCGGATGTCCTGGGCTTCGAGCACGCGCAGGCGCGGATCCGTGCGCAGGTCCCGGTCGAGCTGGCCGCGACCCAACTCGACGGCGAGGACGGCGGCGGCCCCCTGCTCGAGCGCGTACTGGCTGAAGCCGCCGCTGGCGGCGCCGCCGTCGACGACCTGGCGCCCCTGGAAAGCGACCGGCTTGCCGGCGAGGAAGCGGCGGAGCTTGTCGTAGCCACGGCCGACACGGCGAGCGTTGGCCGCCGTGGCGAGGGTGATCCCTTGCTCCGCGCGCACGGGCTCGGCGGGGCGGGTGACGACCCGCCCGTCCACGCTCACCAGCCCCTCGAGAATGAACTCGCGCCCCTGGTTTCGGCTGCGGACAAGACCCCGCTCGACGAGCACCCGGTCGAGGCGGGCGCTCACAGGGGACGGCCGCCGGCGCGGCGGTCGGCGAGCAGCCGGTTGCCGAGCAGGGTCGCTTCGATGCGCCCGGCGAGGTGGGCCGCGTCGAGCCCGGCGGCAGCCAGGAGCTCCTCTCGCGTACCCTGCCCGCAGAAGGCGTGCGGCAGGCTGAGCGTGAGCAGGCGCGGCCCCTGGCCGAGCGTGCGGAAGTGGCGCAGCACGGCCTCGCCGAAGCCGCCCACCGGGCTGTTCTCCTCCACCGTGACGAGAAGGCCGGCGGGATCGGCCAGCGCGTCCAGGGCGACGGTGTCCAGGGGGGCGAGGAAGCGCGCGTCGACGAGTCCGGCCCGCAGGCCGCGCGCCGCGAGCAGGCGGACCGCTGCTTCGGCGGGGGCGACCATGCTGCCCAGCGCCCAGATGTCCAGCTCTTCCCCCTGCTGCAGGCGGAGGCTGCGCCCAAGCGGCAGCGGTTCCAGGGGCGCCCGCTCGCGGAGCCCGCGGGCGGCGCCGCGCGGGTAGCGCAGGGCGATCGGCCCGGCGCTGTGTGCCGCAGCCGTTGCCAGCATGCGGCGCAGCTCGTTCTCGTCGCTGGGCGCCATCAGCGTCAGACCGGGGATCATGCTCAGGTAGCCCAGGTCCAGCGCGCCGTGGTGCGTGGGACCGTCCTCCCCCACCAGGCCGGCGCGGTCGATGGCGAAGACGACGGGCAGCTGCTGCAGCGCGACGTCGTGCACGATCTGATCGAAGGCGCGCTGCAGGAAGGTGGAGTAGATGGCCACGACCGGGCGCAGCCCATCCGCGGCGAGCCCGGCGGCGAAGGTGACGGCGTGGGGCTCGGCGATGCCGACGTCGAAGAAGCGCTCCGGGAAGCGCTGCGCGAAGGGCGTCAGGCCGGTGCCGTCCGGCATCGCCGCCGTGATGGCGACGATCCGCGGATCCGCGGCCGCCAGCTCCACGAGCGCCTCGCCGAAGGCCTGCGTGTAGCTGACCGCCACCGGTTCGGGATCGGGCAGCTTGACCCCGGTCTCGCGCACGAAGGGCGCGAAGCCGTGGTACTTCGCCGGATTCGACTCGGCGAAATCGCAGCCCTTGCCCTTGCGGGAGAGCACGTGCAGGAACACCGGCTGCTCGATCCGGGCGAGCTGGCGGAGGGTGCGCACGAGCAACGGGATGTCGTGCCCATCCAGAGGCCCGAAGTACTTGAAGCCGAAATCCTCGAAGAAGTTGCTCGGCAGAACGAGGTGCTTGAGACCGTACTTGGTCCGGCTCGCCAGAGCGCGCAGGCGCTTGCCGAAGCGGGGTACGCGCCCCAGGGCGCGCCAGGCGCGGCCCTCGAGGTTGAGGAACGTGCGCGTCGCCGTCAGGTGGGTCAGGATGCGGCTGATCGAGCCGACGTTCGGCGAGATCGACATCTCGTTGTCGTTCAGGATGACGAGGAGTCGGCCGGCGTGCGCGCGGGCATTGTTGATCGCCTCGTAGACCATGCCGCCCGTCGCGGCGCCGTCCCCGAGAATCGCGATCGTCAGGCGCTCCTCGCCGCGCAGGCGCGCGCCCTGCGAGAAACCGAGGGCGGCGCTGAGGGCCGTGCAGGCGTGCCCGGCTCCGAAGTGGTCGTAGGGGCTCTCCCTGCGCTTGAGGAAGCCGCTCAGGCCACCCGCGCGGCGCAGCGTGTCGAAGCGCTCGCGGCGCCCCGTGAGCAGCTTGTGCGCATAGGCCTGATGTCCGGTGTCCCAGACGATGCGCGTCGTTTCGCCCGGGAACACGTGGTGCACGGCGACGGCGAGGTCGACGGCGCCCAGGCTGGCCGCCAGATGGCCGCCGTTCTGGGCGCAGACACGGATGATCTCCTCGCGGATCTCGGTCGCAAGGGCGGGCAGCGACTCGACCGGGAGGGCGGCCACGTCGTGGGGCTTGTGGATTCCGTCCAGCAGCATGCGTTCAGCTTTCGCGGGCGTCGGCGGCAGCCTACCAGGGCCACTGCGGAAGCGCAAGCAGGGCGCGTTCGACGAGGCGGCCGAGCATGGCGCCGGCGAAGAGCGCCACCCAGGCGCGCACGGGGCTCTGACCCAGCAGCAGGCTGAGCCGGTGTTCAAGCGAGAAGCTCGAGCCCAGTTCCATCAGGATGCCGGCCTGGCGGCCGGCCGCGCGCTTGACGCCGGCGGTGTCGTAGAGGACGACACCCGTGTAGCCGAGGCTGAGCGCCGTGTAGGGGCTCCCCCAGCCGGTCGCGAGCGCAACCTGGAGGCTGAGGCAACCGCCGAGCAGCGGGTGCAGGCTCGGAAAGCTCTCGAAATCGGCGAAGCGGCCCGGGCGCCAGCGCCGCGCCCGCAGCGAATGGAAGCTCAGCTTGAGCAGCTGCCCGAGCAGGCCGGTGATCACGAGCGGCGCGAGGATCATCAGGAGCGCCTCTCGACGAGGCGACGGGCCAGCGCGCGCAGGGGCGCGGCGGCCTCGGTCGCGGGCAACAACGCGAGGGCGCGCTCGAGGCGGGCCTCGCCCTCCCGGCGCGCGGCGGCCGCCCCGATGACCGCCGTCAGGGTCCGCTTGCCCTGGGCGCGGTCCTTGCCCGGGGTCTTGCCCAGCTCCTCTCGGCTGGCTTCCTCGTCGAGCAGGTCGTCCACGGCCTGGAAGGCGAGGCCCAGCTCGAGACCCGCCTCGGCGAGAGGGGCGAGCGCCGCGGCGTCGAGGCCCCCCAAGCGCCCGCCGAGGACGAGGCTGCAGCGGATGAGCGCGGCTGTCTTGCGGGTGTGGATCCAGCGCACCTGGGCGAGCGGCGCGAGTTCCGGCGGGGGCTCGAGATCGCCGGCCTGCCCGCCGACAAGATTCTCGGCGCCCGCCGCGGCCGCGAAGTCGGCGATCGCCGCGAGCGCGTCCGCGCGCGGCAACCCGGCCGCTGCCACCGCCGCGGTCAGCTGCGCGAAGGCCTCCGCCTGGAGGGCATCGCCGGCCAGGATCGCCAGCGCCTCCCCGTGCACGCGATGGCAGGTGGGCTGGCCGCGGCGCAGGTCATCGTCGTCCATCGCGGGCAGGTCGTCGTGGACGAGCGAGTAGGCGTGGAGCATCTCGACGGCGCAGCCCGCGCGCAAGGCGACGGTCTCGTCGTAGCGCCCCAGGCGCATGCCGGCGGCGACAAGCTGGGCGCGCAGCCGCTTGCCGCCGCCCAGGAGTCCGTGGGCCATCGCCGCGCGCAGGCGCGGATGGCAATCGGCCCCGGGCAGCGCGGCGGCCAGCGCCGGCTCGAGCGCCGCGAGGAAGCCCGCCAGGGCGGCAACGGTCGCGCTCACGGCAGCTCCGGCAGGCCCCGCCGCCGCCGGCAGGCGATCAGGGTGTTGCACAGGAGCATGGCGACGGTGAGCGGCCCCACGCCGCCCGGCACGGGCGAGATCGCCCCCGCGCGGGGCGCGACGCCGGCGAAGTCGACATCGCCGACGAGCCGCTGACCGCGCGGCGCGCTGGCGTCGGGGACGCGGTTCATGCCGACGTCCACCACCACCGCCCCCTCGCGCACCCAGTCGGCCTTCACGAGCTCGGGACTGCCGACCGCGGCGATGAGGATGTCGGCCTGCCGGCAGAGGCCCGGCAGATCCCGGCTCGCGCTGTGACAGACGGTGACCGTGGCGTCGCCCAGGACCCGCTTCTCCAGGAAGAGCAGGGCGGCCGGCTTGCCGACGATCAGGCTCCGGCCGAGGATGACGACGTGCCGGCCCCGCGTCGGCAGCTCGTAGCGCCGCAGGAGTTCGCGGATCCCCGCCGGCGTGCAGGGCGCGAAGCCAGGCAAGCCGGCAACGAGCCGGCCGAGGTTCACGGGATGGAAGCCATCGACGTCCTTGTCGGGGTCCAGCTGCAACATCGCGCTAGCGGCCACCAGGCCCGGCGGCAGGGGCAGCTGCAGGATGATGCCGTCCGCGGGGCCCGCGCTCAGGCGGGCGAGCTCCGCATCGAGGTCCGCCTGGCTGGCCGTGGCCGGCAGCTGACGGTGTTCGCCGTGCACACCCGTGGCCGCGCAGGCCTTCATCTTGTTGCGGATGTAGACCGCGCTGGCGGGATCGCTGCCGACCTGGAGGACGGTCAGGCGCGGCGGTTCGGGCAGGACGTCCACGCCTTCGGCGATCTCCCGCAGGAGTTCGTCCCGGATGCGATTGCCGTCGAGCAGTCCCACGGCCCCTCCCCGAACGCGGCGTCGCCCGCGGCCAGCGGCAGATCGAGGCGTGCGATCGCCGTCGCGCGGCCTTCCGCGTCGAGGTCGATCCAGGCCCCTTGCAGGCGGAGCTCTCCGGTCGCGACCTCGAAGCGCCGCGGACTCTGGTGCAGGAAGCGATGCAGCACGGCCTCGCTGGCCATGCCGATGATGCCGCCGTGTGGACCGGTCATCCCGGCGTCGCTGAGGAAGGCGGTGCCGCCGGGCAGGATGCGCTCGTCGGCGGTCTGCACGTGCGTGTGCGTGCCGACCACGGCGCTCACGCGCCCGTCCAGGTAGCGCCCGAGGGCGAGTTTCTCGCTGCTCGCCTCGGCGTGCATGTCCACGAAGACGGGACCGCGCCCGCCCCACTCGGCGAGCGCGGCGTCGGCGCAGCGGAAGGGGCAGTCCACGGGAGGCATGAAGACGCGGCCGACCAGGTTGAGCACGAGCAGTTCGCCCCCCGCCGGCAGGGGGAGCACGGCGCGGCCGCTGCCGGGATTGCCCGGGGGGTAGTTGTGCGGACGCAGCACGCGCTCCGCGCCGGCGGCGAGGTAGGCGGCACCCTCTTTGTTGTCGAAGCTGTGATTGCCGCCCGTCAGGCAGTCCACCCCGGCGCCGAGCAGCGAGCGCGCGATCTGGGGAGTGAAGCCGGTCCCGGCGGCGGCGTTCTCCGCGTTGGCGATCACGCAGTCGGGGGCCAGGCGCGCGCGCAGCTTCGGCAGGAGGGCCGCCAGCGCCTCGCGCCCCGGACGTCCCATGATATCGGCGATGAAGAGCAGGCGCATTCTCGATCTCGGGGGTCGCGTCCCAGGGCCGGTGCGCGCGCCGGGACGGGCAAAGAAAATTCCCCACACATTGCCGTGCGAGAAGCTACCGCATGGGCCAAACGGTCCATGGGGGAAGACCACACGCCCGGTTCAGGTCGCCCGCAGGCACCGTCCGCCGGACGGATTCGGCCTTCCAGAGTGAAGGTGTTGGCTCAAACGCTTTCTTCCCGCTCGAACACGGTAGGGAATTCGCAGTCAGTATAGCAAGCGTCTCCTGGCGGGGGCAAGTCGCCTAGTCGCCGCCGCCCGCGGCGACGGCGTCGTCGTCGAAGAGGCGCAGCAGACGCGCCGCCTTCTCCTCCGCGGCGGGCGAAATCGTCCGACCGGCCCGCTCGCGGTGCAGTTCGTCGGCGATGTTGAAGGCCGCCAGGATCGCGATGCGCAGGGGCGAGACCTGCCGACTGCCGGCCGCGATCTCCTTCATCGTTCGGTCCACGTAGGCGGCGAGGCCCCGGATGTACTCGGGATCCGCTTCACCGCGCACCCGGTAGTCGTTGCCGTAGATGCTCACCTGCACGCGCGCGTCGCCAGCCATGTCCACCTCATGCACAAGGGTCGGGCTCCCCGCACAGGCCCTAGAGTTCGAGGAGTTCGAACTTCGCCAGGATCCCGTCGAGTCGGCCGCGGAGTTGATGCAGGTCGGCGCCGTTGCTCTCCGCCTCGCCGAGTCGCGAGGAGAGGCGCGACAACTCCTCCTGCAGCCGATTGCGCTCCGCTTCGGCGTGCTGGAGCCGCGCTTGCAGGTCCTGGTTCTCGCGGGTCATCTGCTGGAGGCGCTTTT
>VGXI01000101.1 GCA_016873475.1 bacterium
CGCGGCCGTAGCTCAGCACGCCGTCGGCGCCCGCCAGCGGGCCGAAGGCGGGATCGTCCGCGTTGACCAGGGCCGGCGCCCCGGCGCGCCGCAGCGCCAGCAGGCGGAGCTTGGCGGCGCGGTAGCGCGCCATGTCGCCGTGGTAGTCCAGGTGGTCGCGGCTGAGGTTCGTGAAGAGGACACCCGCGAAGGCGAGGCCGGCCACGCGCTCCTGGTCGAGGGCATGACTGCTCACCTCCATCGCGAGGCCGCGCTGTCCGGCGGCGACGCTCGCCGCGAGCAGGCCGGCGAGGCTGACCGGGTCGGGGGTCGTGTGCGTGCTGGGCTGCGGCGCGCCGCCGGCCTGGAAGTGGACGGTGCCGAGCACGCCGCAGGCGGCAGGACCGCCGCAGAGTGCCTGCAGGAGCAGCGCCGAGCTCGTCTTGCCGTTGGTCCCCGTGACCCCGAGCAGTGCGAGCCGGCGCCCGGGATCGCCCGCCAGGGCCTGCGCGGCGACGCCAACCGCCCGCCGCGGCTCGGGGCAGAGGAGCGCCGCCCGGCCGGCCGGAGGCTCGCTGCCCGCGGGCAGGAGTAGAGCAGCAGCCCCCGCCGCGAGCGCGGCGGGCACGTAGGCGCGGCCATCCTGGCGGCTGCCGGGCAGCGCCGCGAAGAGGCAGCCGGGGCTGACGCGCCGGCTGTCGATCGCCAGCGCGCTCACGGCGAGATCGGGCCCCCGCCGCTCGCAGCCGCCCGCCTCCGCAGCGAGCCGGCGCGCGAGTTCGCTCAGGCGGAGCGGCGCCGCGCCCATCAGCGCTTCTCGGGCGGCCGGGCCGGCGCGGCGGGCGCCGCCGCCGGCTTCGCGGCCGGCTTGGCCGCGGGTTTCGCCTTGGGCAGGGGCAGCAGCACGCCGGGTTTGGCAACCGGCTTCGCTGCCGGCTTGGCGACCGGCTTGGCGGCTGGCTTGGCCACCGGCTTGGCGACCGGCTTGGCGGCTGGCTTGGCCGCTGGCTTGGCGACCGGCTTGGCGGCTGGCTTGGCCGCTGGTTTGGCGACCGGCTTGGCTGCCGGTTTGGCTGCCGGTTTCGCGGCCTTCGCAGCGGACCTGGGCAGGGGGCGCGGGGCGCTCGCCGCCGCCACCTGCAGCGGGGCGGCCTTGGCCGCGGCGGCGCGCGCTGGCGTCGCCGGGACGGCAGGGCTCTGGGCGACGGCGGTGGCCGCGCTGTCGGCCTCCGCGTCGAGCGCCTCGCCGGGCCCGCCCAGGCGGAGCTGGATCCAGCCCGCGCGGCCCGGGTCGGGCGCGCTCTGCGCGAGGACGACGCCGCTGCCCTCCGCCGCGATCTGCCAGCCGCGCGCCAGCGCCCGGCGGCGCGCTTCGCGCAGGCTGAGACCGAGCAGATCGGGCGGCTGCTGGCTGGGCCGCGGTGGATCGCCCAGCACGAGCGTGAGCGGCAGGTCCGGGCGCTGGCGGCAGCCGGGGTCCGGCTGCTGCGCGACCACGCGGCGGCCCGATCCGAGCAGGGAGAGCCGCAGGCCCTCGGCGCGGGCGAGGGTCTCGGCCTCGGCGAGCTCCAGCTCGAGGAAGGAGGGCACGGGCCGGCCGCCGGTCGCAACCTGGGACGGCGCCGTCAGCGTGGGCTGGAGCTGCGCCGGCGTCGCCACGGCCAGCTTCTCGACGATGCGCGCGAAGGCCGGCGCCGCGCTCTGGCCGCCGTGCGTCAGACCGGCGCGCGGCTCGTCGAGGAAGACGCCGATCACGACCCGCGGTGACTCGAGCGGCGCCACGCCGATGAAGCTCGCCAGGTACTTGCCCTGCTTCACGCGGCCGCCCTCGAACTTCTGCGCCGTGCCCGTCTTGCCGCCCACGCGCAGGCCGGGCACCTTGGCCGCCTTGCCGGTGCCGTTTTCCACCACCTCGCCCATGAGGGTGAGGATGGTCGCCGCCGTCTCCTCCTGGCAGAGGCGGCGCATCAGGGTGGGCTCGGTCTCCCGCGCCGCGCTGCCGTCGCCCGCGCAGCTGCCGCGCAGCAGGCGCGGCTTCATCAGGACGCCGCCGTTGGCGATGGCGCCGGTGGCCGCCGTGAGCTGCAGCGGCGTCGCGCTCAGCTCCTGACCGAAGATGAGGGTGAGCTTGCTGCGCTCGGACCAGGCGGCCGGCCGGCGCAGGACGCCCTCCTCCTCGCCCGGCAGCTCGATGCCGTAGGCGCTGCCGAAGTTGCAGTCCCGCAGGATGCCGTAGAGGTCTTCGCGGCTCAGCCGGCGCGAGAGCTTGGCGAAGCCGATGTTGCTCGAGAGCGCGAAGACCTCGCGGAAGCTGAGCTGACCGGGGTGAGGCTTGTCGTCGCGGACGGTGAAGCCGTCGACCTGCGCGACGCCGGCCTCGATCGGGATCGCCGTCGCCGGGGAGACCTGGCCCCGCTCGATGAGCGCCGCGCTGGTCAGGGCCTTGAGCGTCGAGCCCGGCTCGTAGACGGCCTGCACGGGCAGCAGCTTCCACTCCGCCGGCGTGAAGCGCGACTCGTCGCGCTCGCCGACGGCCGGCCAGCTCGCGAGCGCGAGGATCTCGCCGCGGCGCGGGTCGATGATGACCACCGAGCCGGCCTGGGCGCCGCAGTCCTCGGCGGCGCGGGCCAGCTCCATGTCGGCGATCGCCTGCGCCTTGTGGTCGACGGTCAGGTAGACGTCGCGGCCCCGCTGCGGCTCGACGAGCACGCGGTTGAGGGGCGAGATGAGGACCTGGCCGCGGTCGTCCTTCTGCACCAGCTCCCGGCCGGGCTTGCCGGCCAGCTCGCCCTGCAGGCCGGCCTCCAGTCCGCAGATGCCGGCGTCGCGGTCGTCGACGAAGCCGACGAGCGGCGCCGCGAGGGCGCCCAGCGGGTAGAGGCGGCGGCTGCAGGCCTCCAGGTGGACGACGCCCGTCGCGCGCAGGCGCTCGCGGTCCTCGAGGCCGAGGGGGAGGCCGTCGTGGAGCAGCGCGTAGCGGCTCTTCGCATCCAGCTTGCGGCGCAGCCAGCTCTCGCTCTGGCCGATCTGGCCTGCGATCAGGCTGAGCGCCGCCAGGCGCTCTCTCGGCGGCCGCTTCTGGAAGGCCTCGGGATCGGCGGTGACGCGGTACTGCACCGTGCTGACGGCGAGCGGGGTCCCGGCGCGGTCGAAGAGGCTGCCGCGGGGGGCGGGGAGGGCTTGCTCCTTCTGCCACTGCTTCTGCGCCAGGCCGAGGAAGCGCTCGTGCTGAAGCACCTGCACGTTGAACAGGCGCCAGCCGAAGAGCAGGGCCAGCGCGAGCACGCTCCCTTCGAGCAGGCGAATGCCGGGCGGGGGAACGCGCATCGCCTCGCTCCCGCCTAGCGATCGTCGCGGGCGAGAGCGGGCGCGACGCCCAGGCCCACGCTCGCCTGCCAGCTGTCCTGCGGGCGCGCCGGGGCCTGGGCCCCGGCTGTCGTCGCCACGAAGACGCGGCCCTCGAGGTCGCCAAGGGACAGGCCCGCCTCCGGGTCGGCCGCGGCGCTCGCCGCCGCGGGCGCCGACGCGACCTCGACGCCCAGCGCGCCCGGCTGCCGGCGCTGGGCGACCCGCACCGCCTGCTGGACGATCTGGGTCTGCAGGGCCTCGCGCCGCAGCTCCAGGCGCGCCACCTCGGCGCCGAGCTGCAGGCCGCGCGTCTGTTGCCAGACGACGAAGAGCAGCACCAGGAGCACGGCGAGCGCGAAGTAGAACCAGAGGTCCTTGCGGCGGAGCGCGCCCTCGCGCCCGCGCAGCTCGCCGCGGTGGCTGTGGGGATTCCAGGTGCGGGCCTCGGAACCGGGCAGGCTCAGCATCAGGGCCTCCTCGTCGTCTGGGCGGCGCGCAGGCGGGCGCTGCGCGCGCGCGGGTTGCGGGCGATCTCCTCGGCCGTGGGACGCAGGGCGCGCGGCGTGAGCAGGGCCAGGCGCGCCCGGCCGCCGCAGCCGCAGACGGGCAGGCTGGGCGGGCAGACGCAGCCGCGGCTCTCCTCGCGCAGGCGCTGCTTGACGCGGCGGTCCTCGAGGGAGTGGTAGCTGATGAAGGCGGCGACGGCCCCCGGGGCGAGCAGCGCGGGCAGCGCGGCGAGCAGGGCGTCGAGTGCGCCCAGCTCGTCGTTGACGGCGATGCGCAAGGCCTGGAAGACGCGCGAGAGCTCGGCGTTGGCGTCGCGGCCGGCGACGGGCGCCACGGCCCGCCGCAGGTCGCCGGTCGTCGCCAGGGCGCCCGCCTCGCGCGCGGCGAGCAGGCGGCGCACGAGGGGACCCGGCCGGCGAACCTCACCGAGCGTGACGAGCAGGCGGCGCAGCGCGCCGGGGTCCAGGCGCGCGAGCAGCGCCGCCGCCGTCTCGCCCTGCGTGGGGTCCATGCGCATGTCCAGGGGAGCCTCCCAGCGGTAGCTGAAGCCGCGCGCGGCGACGTCGAGCTGCATCGAGCTCACCCCCAGATCGACGAGCAGCCCGCGCGCTCCCTGGGGTGCGCGCTCGGCGAGCGCCGCGGGGAGCGAGCGGAAGTCGGCGTGCAAAAAAAAACCCGGTCCGACCAGGGCGCCAGGCGTTCGCGCGCGAG
This sequence comes from bacterium, assembly GCA_016873475.1. Lineage (NCBI taxonomy): Bacteria > bacterium. The sequence goes on from VGXI01000101.1 coordinate 4,546, forward strand.
CGCGAGGGCCTGCGGATCCCGGTCGACGCCGAGCAGCGTGGCCTTCGGCAAGGCGGCGAGCAGCGCCGCCGCGTGCCCGCCGGCACCCAGGGTCGCGTCCACGTAGAGCCCGGGGCCTCCGCGTCGCAGCAGGTCGACGCATGCTTCCCGGAGGACGGGCTCGTGTGCCATGGAGCTTCACCTCGCGCGCGCCCGGCGCGCGCCGGGGGCGAACACGCGGGGGAGCGGCCTAACGCGACAGGCCGCTCCCCCCTCTCTCACCCTCATGCGGTACCAGCGAACAGGCGGCGGAAGCCTGACGGAAACCCAAGGCCGCACTCATCTCCGAAGGGTACACGGGAATGGAACGGGGAACGTCTCCCGCCGCCAAGATCTCCATCAGATAGAAGCTGGGCGAGGCCAGGACCAACTCGCCGCCCGCGCCGCGCAGCTCACGGTGCAGCGTGAGCAGCAGCTCCAGCACCCGGTAGCGGATGTGGATGGTGCCGGCGAGATCGACGACGAAGCTGCGCCCCCCCGCCGCCAGCGCCTCGCGCAGGGTGCGGGCGAGTTCGCCTTGCAAGCGCTCGTCCCATTCGTCGGCGGGACGCAGCAGCAGGTAGTCGTCGCGCTGTTCGCAGATCAGGGCCACGATCCAGCTCCTCCGGCTCTCTCTCTCACTCTCCTGCGGCGCCTGCTCGCTAGAGCAGGCGCTCCACCTGGCGCAGCGCGGCGTCCACGTTCTCCAACTCGCCGGCGATGTCCGCCGGGTTCCAGAGCTCGATGCGATCCAGCGCCCCCACCAGCACCAGCTCGACCGGCGCGCCCAGTGCTTCCAGGAAGGCCTTGGGCAGGCTCACGCGCCCCTGCCGATCCACGGGCAGGGAGGCCGAGTTGACACTGAAGTAGCGGATCGCCTGGCGCTTCTCCGGACCGGGAGGCAGACCCTCCAGCTTGCCCTGGAAGCCTCGCCAACCCTCGGGGAGGAAGAGCAGCAGGCTCCTGTCGAAGCCCTTGCTGAGGACGAAGGTCTCGCCGCCTTCCAGGCCCAGGTTGCGCCGGAAGCCGGCAGGCACCTGCAGGCGCCCCTTGCTGTCCAGCTTGCAACGCTGCGTGCCGATGAAGTCGGACACCGCTCTCCCCCACTCTTCTGCGCTGTTTAGGGTGGTCTAGGGGAATCACTCCAATCTCCCCCATGGCGCCCCACCGTACTCCTGGGCCGCAGGCGCGTCAAGGCCCATTTGGAAAAAGACCCCACGCGCTGCCGCGCAGCGCTGCGGGGTCCCAACGTGGAATACAAATGTATAGTCCGCGCCCGACGGCGGCGCTAGTGGCCTTCGAGGATGCGCAGGAGGCGCTCGCGCGGCCGGCGGCTGACGAAGGGCCGGGGCGCGTAGTCGGGATCGCCGGCGAGCAGGAGCAGGCCTTCCTCCCCGCCGGGAGGGGGCGGTTCGATGCCGAGCACGAGGAGCAGGCGCCAGGCGCTCAGGGAATCTCCGCTCGCCGTGGCGAAGCGTTGCGGCGAGGGGAAGCGGAACTCGAGGGCGCCGCGAGCGAGCGCGAGGGCGACCTCGCGCCGGTCGAGCGCGCCCGCGCCGGGTCTGGCGGCGGCGAGCAGCGCGCGCGCCTCGCCGAGCAGGGCGGCGCCGCGCGCATCCTCGGCCGCAACGAGCGTGATTCCGCGCTCGCTGTGCAGGCGGATCTCCGTCCCGGTAGGCGGCGCGGCTCGCCGGTCGCAGGCCGCCGTCATCAGAAGGACGAGTGCGAGGGGCAGCGCGCCGCCCCCCTTTCTCCCCACGCGCGGCTCGCTCACTTCAGAAGGAGCAGGCGCCGGCTCTCGGCTCCGCCCGCCCAGCGGAGCTGGGCGAGATAGAGGCCGCTCGCCTGCGGGCGGCCCGCGCCGTCGCGGCCGTCCCAGACGCGCTCGTGGCTACCGGCGGGCAGCGCCGCATCGACGAGGCGGATCAGGCGGCGGCCGTCCGCACCGAGGATGTCCAGGGTCACTCGCCCCGGCGCGGCGAGCGTGAAGGCCAGCGTGGTGCTCGGATTGAAAGGATTGGGATAGGCGCCGGCCAGTCCGCTGCGCAGGGCGGGCGCCGGCACCGTCAGGCGCCCGAGCGGTGCGCGCAGCGCGGGCTCGCCCGCGGCGTGGCCGATCGCGAGGTACTCCACTTCGCCGCCCGCGGGCAGCCCGGTCTCGCGCCAGCGGCACCAGCCATGGGCGTCGGGGGCGAGTCCCTCGGCGATCAGGCGCGGGGCCTCCCAGTCGCCGCCCGCGGGCCGCCGGCGGCCCTCGAGATCCCAGCGGGCGTAGGCCGGATCCCCCACCTGCCAGGCGATGCGCGCGGCCGCGCCCCCTGCCTCCAGGGCGAGGTCGACCTGGCTGATCGCCGCGGGCACGGGATCCCAGAGTCCGGCGACGCCGCGGCGCAGCGCACTGCCGGAGAGCGTGGGCCAGGGGACCGTCTCCGGCGCGAAGGCCCCGCCGAAGTCCCAGGCGAGCACGTGCTTGTTCCAGGTGGACACGATCAGCTCGCCGTCGCCGTCGCCGTTGAGGTCCGCGATGCAGGGCGTGCCGCGCACCTCGCCCCCCACCGCGATCGGGAAGCCGGGCTGCACGCTGCCGTCGGCGCGGAAGCCGTAGATCACGCCCTGCTCGCTGCCCTGCACGAACTCCAGCGTGCCGTCGCCGTCGAGGTCGCCCGCGATCGGGCTGCACTCGGCGTGCATCTGCAGCTCGATGGGCCAGCCCGGCAGCGGGCTGCCGTCCAGCTTGATCAGGTGCAGGGCCGAGTTGTAGCCGCCGCGCAGCTCGACGATGAACAGCTCCCGCTCGCCGTCGCCATCCACGTCGACGGCGAGCGGTCCCGGCGCAACGCCGTTGCTGTTGGTGACGAAGCGCATCGGGAAGCCGGGGAAGCGGCTGCCGTCGCTGCGGAAGACGTAGAGCGAGTCGACATCGCTGTGCAGGACGATCTCCAGCTGGCCCAGGGGATCGCCGTCGAGGTTGGCGAGCAGCAGCGGGCAGCTCTCCTTGAGGGTGGGATACTGGTTCGTCGGATCCAGGTGCACCGGCCAGCCGGGCAGCTCGCTGCCGTCGCCGTTGAAGACGTGCAGGCTGCGGTGGCCGACGCCCCCCATCACGACGAGCTCGTCGCGGCCGTCGCCGTCCAGGTCCGCGGCGGCAGGCGAGCCGTCGGCGAAGGTGCCGAGATTCCGCTTCACGACACCGATCGTCGCCGGGTTGCCGTCGCCATCGACGAGCTCGCTGCCGTTCAGGTGGAAGGCATAGAGGTTGCCGCTGCGGTCGATGCCGGCGATCTCGTAGTCGCCGTCGCCATCCAGGTCCGCGGCGACGAGGTTCGCCCAAATCCACTCGAAGGTGTTCCGCGGCCAGCCGGGGAGGATCTGCCCGTTCTCGCCCAGCAGGTAGATCTTCCGCGACGAGGAGCCGCCGATGTTGCGCGTTGCGACGGCGATCGCGCGGTAGGGGCTCCCCGGCTGCGGCACGAGGGTGACCGCACCCACGACGTCGCGCACGGCCGTGTTGTAGACGCCGATCGTCTGGGCGTCGAGATCGCCGTCCAGGGGCTCGCTGCCGTCGGCGTGCCAGACGTAGAGGGCGTCGGCGCCGCAGACCAGCTCGAGGCCTTCGTCGCCCGCCACGTTGCCCACGGCGACGGGGCAGGAGCTGGCCCCGAAGGTGGCCTGCGGGAAGCCAGGGAGCTGCGCGGGGTTCGTCGAGGTGTAGAGCGTGTCGCTGGAAGCGCTCTCCATGCCGCCTCGGTCGACGGCGGTTGCGTAGACCCAGGTCTCGCTGTTCTCCAGGAGCCCCGCGAGCGCGATGCCGGCGTGCGGCAGGGGCAGCAGGGTGGCCCGCGTGAAGGCGCTCGGATCGCCCTGGGCGCAGTAGACGAGATAGCCGGCCAGGTCCGCCGCGACGACAGGCGCCCAGCGCAACTCGAGACGCCCGGCCCCCTCGTTCAGAACCACGGCGAGCCCGCCGGGGATCGGCGGCGGCGCGAAATCGAGGGTGTCGACGCGGCTGCGGCCGAAGGCGTCGGTAAGGCGCAGCACGGCGCTGGCCGGTTGGCTCGCGTTCGCGCGGCGCAGCAGGAAGCCCGGCGCTGGCCTGCCCTCCGCGAGCAACTCGAGCGGCGCGAGCGCCACACTGCCTTCCGCGACGACGAGATCGGGGTCGAGGGACCAGAGCGCCCCGGCCAGCGCGCCACCGCTGCCACCGCCCAGGTTCACCCAGCGCGGCGCAGCGCGCCAGTCCTCGCTCTCGTCCCAGATGCCGTCGCCGTTGCCGACGTCAGTGAAGCGCCACTCGGCGAGCACCGGCGCCGGCGCGTGGACGAGCAGCGCCAGCGTATCGCGGTGGAGCACCTGCTGGCCGAGGTCCTCGACGCGCAGTTCCAGGCGCCGGGGCACGCCGTCGGCGCAGCCCGCTGCGCTGCGCAGGCGCAGCATACCCGTGCCCGTCGCCTGGCCGCCCGCGGGGAGCGCGGTGAAGGTCTCGCTGGCGACGACGACGGCGAGCGAGTCGTCGAGCGCGCTCAGCCGCACGCGGAAGGCCGGCGCCGAGCCCCCGCCGCTGTTGGCGATGGTCGGCAGGAACTGGATCGTCTCGCCCGCCTCGAAGCGGCCGTCGGCGTCGTTGCGCGGCTCGATCGCGGGGGGGTCGGCCAGCGTCCAGTCCGTCAGGTGCAGCGCGGCGCCGCCCGGCGCCGAGACCGCGATCGCCGCCTCCGCCGTGAAGGTGTTCGGCGCCCAGGCGCTGAGGGCGAGGCTGCCGGCGCTGAGCGGATGGGCCGGCAGCCGGCAGAGCCCCGCGGCGTCGCTCGTCCCGCTCGACCAGACCTCGCCCGCCTTGCTCAGGGTGACGCGCGCGCCGGCCACGGGCGCGCCGCCGCTGGTGACCGCAATCGCGATCTCCTGCCAACCGAGCCCGACGCCGGCCGGATGCCCGAGCGCGAGGGTCCGCGGCGCGGCCGTCCAGAGGTCGAGCAGCGGATCGCCGAGGAAATTGAGGATGAGATAGGTCCAGCGCGCCGAGCCCTCGTTGTCCGTCGTCGGCACGAGGGCGAGCCGCATGGCCTGGAGCGCGGCGCCGGGCTGGGTGAGGCCTTCGCGGAAGAGCGCGCGGTAGTAGCGGTCCGGGTAGCGCCAGCTGCTGAAGGGGTAGCTGTCGCGCGTCGAGCCGAGGACGGCCATCGCCCCGCCCGCCGGATTGCGCAGGAAATTCTCGCCCAGGCAGTCGAAGTCGAATGCGTTGGAGCTGCAGTTCATCAAGGTGAGGTGAAAGGGCAGCGCGTTGTCGAGCGCGAGCGCCTGGCCGACGTCGATGCTGGCGTTTCCCACCGACATGTTGTAGCGGAAGCCGTGGCCGTTCTGGTCGACGAAGGCCCAGTTGCCAAGGGCGAGCGAGTCGAGCGCCGCGCGCACGCTGAGGGGCTGCGGCGTGGCGAGCGTCGCCGCCCAGAAGGGATTCTCCCAGCTCTGGAAGAGCTCCGTGTGCTGCTGCGCAGGATCGAGGGCGTTGGCGATGAGATCGGCGTCGAAGGAGCCGCCGTCGACGAGAATGTCCTCGAAGGGATCGCCCGGCGTCCAGCTCGAGGGCGTGAGCACCTCGGCGAGGAAGAGCACGCGGTCCTGGAAATCGTCCCGGGTCGTCTCGCGGTAGGCGATCAGCTTGGCCACGAGGGCGCTGGCTGCGGCCGGCGTGCTCACGGGCAGGCGGCCCAGCCAGAGCTCGGGCTGCAGGTCGGCCGCGTCCCCCGGCTGGCCCAGGTAGTTCGCCTCGCACCAGTAGGCGTCGCCGTCGCTGTTCCAGTTGCCGTCCAGACAGCTGTAGTAGAGGTCCGTGGGGATCGCCAGCCCCCCGGGGCCCTGAAAGTAGCTCCAGGCGTAGCGCGCCGGCACCACGTCCGTGTCGCCGCCGAGGACGACGGCGCTCAGCCCCCACTGCTGGCGGGCATCCTGCAGGAAGAAGCGGATGTTCTCGGCGCGGTCGCGCCCGGGCGGGTAGCGCGCGGCGATCCAGTCCAGGTCGCGCACGACGCAGCGCGTGCCGCGCGCGAGGTGCCAGTCGGCCAGGGCCTGAAAGGCGGGCGCGAGGGCGGCGCTGGTGACGATCACCGCGTCGACGGGGCTCCCCTCGCTCGAGGGGTGCTCGCGGGGCGTGAAGGGGCCGCCGGCGGGGGGCGCCGCGCGCAGGGCCGGCGCCGGCAGCGCCAGCAGGGCCGCGGCCAGCAGGCAGCGCCGCACCGCGCGCCCACCGCCGCCGCTTCGCCGTTCCCCTGCAGAACGCATGCTGTGTCTCCTCGCGCTGCCGGCTTCCGGCCGCGCCCGCTGTCTGGCCTTAGATGATACCGGGCGACGCAATCGCGGGCAAGTCGCTCTCAGGGCGGGGGCGGGGGCGCCGCCGTCTGGGGCGTGTCGGGCGGTCCGATGCGGTAGAGCGTGTAGTAGAGGGGCTGCGGATTTCGCAGGCCCAGCCCGCGCACCTCACGGCTGAGGACGGGCAGCAGGACGCGGCCGTCGGGCCGGCGTCCGGCCAGGCGCGCGGCCGCCGGCCCGCGGTCGACGAGGAAGTCGGCGGGGGCCACCTCGAGGAAGGCCAGGCTGTCGAGCATCGCCTCGTAGCCCATGCGCTGCCAGAGGGCGCCGATGCGCGGCTCGATCAGACCGCCGAGGTCGACGATGCGGCAGTCCGAGCGCAGACCGAGCAGTCCGATGTCGGGCGCCGCCACCGCCGAGCCGGCCGGCGCGCGCAGAGCGAGGTAGTCGGCGATGCGGCCGAGGCTGGACTCGAGGTCCTCGCTGAAGTGCCGGGCATGGGGCGCGACGCGCGTCAGGTAGAGCGCGAGGTTGGGTCCCCC
>VGXI01000102.1 GCA_016873475.1 bacterium
GGGGGAGAGCGACGGTCGCAGGAGATGAACTCCTCTCCTTGATGCTGAGATGTGCAAGGCGAGAGGGCGCGAGCCCTCTTGCCTTTTTTCAGCTTAGGGTTCGCTCGGACGAACATCCACCATCCCCCAGTCCGAGCATGGATGGGGGACTAAGCGGTCCTGATTTCTGCGATCTCGTCTATGCCTTGACCGCCGCTTGTGAAATGCTCTAGCTTGCGTCGCCATGCAGAGCAGCGACTCCCAACCCCGCGCGCTCTTCCCCCGCTGGACGAACGCCATCCGCCCCCTCGCGACCCTGGCGATCCTCGGCGGGCTCGTCTACACGGTGGTCCTCATCGCCTACGCAACCTCTCCGCGGACCACGAATGTCCGCGGACCACGAATGTCGGCTACGCCCCGACGCAGCCTGTGCCCTACAGCCACGCGCTGCACGCGGGCACCCTGGGCATCGACTGTCGCTACTGCCACACGGGAGTCGAAACGGGGGCTCAGGCCACCTTGCCCCCAACGCAGACCTGCATGAACTGCCACGCGAAGCTGCGCGCGACGAGCGAGAAGCTCGCGCCCGTGCTGGCGAGCTACGCCTCGGGATTGCCCATCCCCTGGGTGCGGGTCCACGACCTGCCCGACTTCGCCTACTTCGACCACAGCGCCCACGTGCGGCGCGGGGTCGGCTGCGCGTCCTGCCACGGGCGCGTCGATCAGATGGAGGTGGTCAGCCAGGTGGAGCCCCTGCACATGGGCTGGTGCCTGGACTGCCACCGCAACCCGGAGCCGCAGCTGCGGCCACAGCCAGTCGTCACCGCCATGGACTGGGCGCCGGCCGGCGATCGGGCCGTCCTCGGCGCCGAGTTCCGCCGGGAGTACAACATCCAACCGCCGACGGATTGCTCCACATGCCATCGCTAGCGGATCGCCAGGGCGGCTACTGGCGCAGTCTCCAGGAGTATGCGGGCAGCCCCGAATTCCGGGCGCTCTGCGCACGCGAGTTCCCCCCCGGCGCCGAGCTGGCGCCGGATGCGCTCTCGCGTCGCGGCTTTCTCAGGATCATGGGCGCCTCGGTCGCGCTGGCCGGCCTGGCCGGCTGCCGCTGGCCACGCGAGACGATCGTGCCCCGCGCCTACCAGCCCGCCCCGGGCAGATCCCGGGCCAGACGCGCGCCTTCGCGACGGCCTTCGAACTCGCCGGCAGCGCGACGGGCCTGCTCGTCACGAGCTTCGAAGGCCGGCCGATCAAGGTCGAGGGCAACCCGAGCGACCCGGTCGGTCGCGGCGCTGCCGATGCGCTCGCCCAGGCCAGCATTCTCGAGCTCTACGATCCGGATCGCAGTCAGCGGCCCCGCCTGCGCGATGGGAGCGAGCGGGCGGTGGACTGGGCGCAGTTCGGCGCCGCGGCGGCCGGGTTCCTGGCGCCTCTGCGGGCTGCGGGCGGGCGCGGCCTGGCCGTGCTCGCCGAGGGCAGCAACTCGCCGGCCTTGGCGGCCCAGCGCGCGCGCCTGGCAGCCGCCTTCCCGCAGGCAGGCTGGCATGTCTGGGAGCCGCTGAACCAGGACAACGCCTACGCGGGCAGCGTCCTCGCCTTCGGCCGTCCCCTGCGCGCCCTGCCCGATCTCGGTGCGGCCGGCGTCATCCTCGCGCTGGACGCGGACTTCCTCGGCGATCACCCGGCCGCCCTGGCGCTCGCTCGCGACTATGCGGCCGGGCGCAACCCCGAGCACCGGCTGAACCGCCTCTATGCCGTCGAGAGCCGCTACAGCCTGACCGGCAGCCTGGCCGACCACCGCCTGCCCCTGCGCCCGGCCGAGATCGAGGCCTTCGCCTTCGCGCTCGCGGCGGTACTGCTCGAGCGGCTCGGGGGCGAGCTACCGGGCGAGCTCGCCGGCTGGCGCGGCCTGCCCGGCGCGGTCCACGCGGCCGGCGATCCCGCCTTCCTGCGCGCGCTGGGCGAGGACCTGCTGGCCGCGCGCGAGGGGGCGCTCATCGTCGTCGGCCCCGGCCAGCCGGCGCGCGTGCACGCGCTGGCCGCGCTGCTCAATCGCCTGCTCGGGAGCGAGGGCCCTTGCCTGCGCTACACGGCCCCACCCCCCAGCGAGGAGACGGCCCAGCTCGCATCCCTCACGGCGCTCACGCGCGCGCTGGCGGCGGGCGAGGTGAAGGCGCTCGTCATCCTCGGCGGCAATCCGGTCTACGATGCGCCGGCCGACCTGGACTTCGCCGGCGCGCTCGCGCGCGTGGACGCCAGCGTCCACCTCTCGCTCTACGACAACGAGACCTCGCGGCGCTGCCGCTGGCACCTGCCGCGCGCGCACTTCCTCGAGGCCTGGGGCGACGCCCTCGCCTGGGACGGCACCTACTACAGCGCGCAGCCCCTGATCGAGCCGCTCTACGCGGGCAAGAGCCCCGGCGAGTTGCTCGCGCTGCTCGCGGGCAGCGGCCCCGCCGACGGATACGGCCAGCTGCGCGAGAGCGTCGCGCCGCGTCTGGCTGGCGATCCCGAGACGGCCTGGCGCCAGCTCCTCCACGACGGCGTGCTGGCGACGAGCGCCTTCCCCAGCGAGGCGCCGGCCCTGGCGGGGGGCGCGCTCGCCGCGGCGCTCGCGGCGCCGCCAGCGGCGGCGCCGTCCGGCCTCGCCCTCGTCCTGCACCGCGACCACTGCGTCTACGACGGCCGTTTCGCCAACAACGGCTGGCTGCAGGAGCTGCCCGATCCGCTCAGCCGCATCACCTGGGACAACGCGGCCGCCCTCAGCCCGGCAACCGCGGCGGCGGCGGGTCTCGCCCCCGGCGACCGCGTGCGTCTGAGCGTCGGCGATCGCAGCCTGGAGGCCGCCGTGGCGGTGCTGCCCGGCATCGCGGCGGGCACCGTCGCCCTGGCGCTCGGCTACGGGCGGCAGGCCGCGGGCACCGTGGGCAACGGCGTCGGCTTCGACGCCTATCGCCTGCGCGCGAGCGGGGCGCTGGCCGGCGCCGCTGGGCTCGCGCTCACGCCGCTGGGCGGCCAGTACCTGCTGGCCGGGACGCAGGACCACTACCTCATCGACCCTGTCGGCTTCGCCGGGCGCGAGGCGCGGATCGCCGAGCTGGTCAAGTCGGCCGACCTGGAGACCTACCGCCGCGAACCCGACTTCGCGCACGCGGACCACCACCCGCCGCTCGTCTCGCTCTGGCAGGAGCACGCCTACGCGGGGCACCGCTGGGGGATGAGCATCGACCTCGGCACCTGCATCGGCTGCGGGGCCTGCGCCGTGGCCTGCCAGGCGGAGAACAACATCCCCGTCGTCGGCAAGGATCAGGTGGCGCGCGGCCGCGAGATGAGCTGGATCCGCCTCGACCGCTACTTCCAGGGCGAGCCGGCGAACCCGGCGAGCGTCGTCCAGCCGGTGGCCTGCGCCCAGTGCGAGCTGGCGCCCTGCGAGCAGGTCTGCCCCTTCCAGGCGACGGTGCACAGCAGCGAAGGCCTCAACGACATGGTCTACAACCGCTGCGTGGGCACCCGCTACTGCGCCAACAACTGCCCCTACAAGGTGCGCCGCTTCAACTTCTACCACTACACGAAGGACGTCCCCGCCGTGACGCGCCTGGTCTTCAACCCGGAGGTCACGGTGCGCTCGCGCGGCGTCATGGAGAAGTGCACCTACTGCGTGCAGCGCATCCAGAACGCGAAGATCGAGGCCAAGAACGCCGGTCGCGCGCTCGTGGACGGCGAGATCCAGCCCGCCTGCCAGCAGACCTGCCCGACGCAGGCGATCCGCTTCGGCGATCTGAACGACGAGACGAGCGCGGTCCGCCGTCTGCACGGCGACCATCGCGCCTACTCCCTGCTCGGGGAGCTGAACATCAAGCCGCGGACGGTCTACCTGGCGCGCGTGACGAATCCGAACCCGAACCTGGCGAGCCCGCAGCATGAGCAGCGCAGTCATTCCTGATCCCCGCGCCCAGCTTGACCTGCCGCCTGGGGTCCAGCCCGTGCTCGTCACGGGCGGCAAGGACCTCGGCGGGGTCACGGACACGATCTGCGCGATCGTCGAGCGCCGGCAGATGCCGCGGGCCTGGACGGTCGCGCTCGGCATCGCCGGCCTGTTCACGCTCGTCCTCTTCGCGATGGTCGGCTATCTCGTCTCGACGGGCGTGGGTGTCTGGGGCCTCAACAACCCGATCGGCTGGGGCTTCGACATCGCGAACCTCGTCTTCTGGATCGGCATCGGCCACGCGGGGACGCTGATCTCGGCCGTGCTCTTCCTCTTCCGGCAGCGCTGGCGCACGGGCATCAACCGCTTCGCCGAGACGATGACGATCTTCGCCGTCGTCTGCGCGGGCCTCTTCCCCCCACGTCGGCCGCATCTGGCTGCTGCAGTGGATCTTCCCGATTCCCTACCAGCAGCAGGCCTGGCCCAACTTCCGCAGCCCGCTGCTCTGGGACGTCTTCGCGATCGGCACCTACATGCTGGTCTCGATCCTGTTCTGGTTCATGGGCATGGTGCCCGACCTTGCCACCCTGCGCGACCGGGCGACCGGCCGCGCGCGGCAGCTCGTCTACGGCCTGCTCGCCCTGGGCTGGCGCGGCTCCAACCGCCACTGGCACCGCTTCGAGAAGGCCTACCTGCTCCTCGCCGGCCTGGCGACGCCCCTCGTCCTCAGCGTGCACTCGGTGGTCAGCTTCGACTTCGCGACCAGCGTGATCCCGGGCTGGCACACGACGATCTTCCCGCCCTACTTCGTCGCCGGCGCCATCTTCGGCGGCTTCGCGATGGTGAGCACGATCGTGCTGCCGGCCAGGAAGCTGTTCGGCCTCGAGGACCTGATCACGCCGAGGCACCTGGAGGCGATGGCCAAGATCATGCTCGCGACGGGCATGATGGTCGGCTACGCCTACGCGATGGAGTTCTTCATCGCCTGGTACAGCAGCAACCGCTACGAGAGCTTCGCCTTCGTCAACCGTGCGCTGGGGCCCTACGCCTGGGCCTACTGGATCATGGTCAGCTGCAACGTGCTCGGCCCGCAGATCTTCTGGGTCAAGCGCCTGCGGCGCAACCTGTGGGTGATGTGGGCCGTGGCCGTGGCCATCAACGTCGGCATGTGGTTCGAGCGCTTCGTGATCGTCGTCAGCTCGCTCAGCCGCGACTACCTGCCCTCGGCCTGGGGCAGCTACACGCCGACCTGGGTCGAGGTGCTGACCCTCGCGGGCAGCTTCGGCCTCTTCTTCACGCTGTTCCTGCTCTTCCTGCGCGTGGCGCCGATCGTCGCCATGGCCGAGGTGAAGACGGTGATGCCCGAAGCGCACGCCCACGATCCGGAGCATCCGGGCGCCGGCGACTACTGGGGCGACATCCCGGGCCGCTACGACCCGGCGCGGCCGGAGTAAGGGGGGGGCTGGTGAGCGCAGCGATCCGGCAGGAAGGCAGCCTCTACGGCTATCTCGCCGAATTCGAGACGGTCGGCGCCCTGCTCGCCGCCTGCGCGCAGGTGCGCGACGCCGGCTTCACGCGCTGGGACGCCCACACGCCCTTCCCGGTGCACGGACTCGACGCGGCGATGGGCCTGCGCACGACGAAGCTGCCCTGGCTGGTCTTCGGCGCCGGCGCGAGCGGCGCCGGCCTCGGCCTGCTGATGCAGTGGTGGATCAACGCGGTCGACTACCCGCTGATCAACAGCGGCAAGCCGCACTTCAGCATCCCCGCGAACGTCCCGATCACCTTCGAGATGACCGTCCTCCTGAGCGCGCTGACCGCCTTCGTCGGCATGCTCGCGCTCAACGGGCTGCCGCGCTACCACCATCCCGTCTTCCAGAGCGAGCGCTTTCGGCGCGTGACCAGCGACCGCTTCTTCATCACGATCGAGGCGCGCGATCCGCGCTGCCGCGGGGAGGAGACGGCCCGCTTCCTGGCCGGGCTGGGCGCCGTCGCCGTCGAGCCCTTGCGCGAGGAGGCGCTCTAGCATGCCGCGCTGGATCCTGAACCTGCTCGTCGTCGGCGTGCTGCTGACCCTGATTCCGCTGGCCTGGGTGGCGAAGGACCGCCTTGCCTCCAAGGGCGATCGCACGCGCATCCACATCATCCCCGACATGGACAAGCAGCCGAAGTACAAGGCCCAGGAGGCCAGCAGCCTCTTCGCCGATGGACGCGCCGCCCGCGAGGAGCCGGCCGGCACGGTCGCCCGCGGCGAGTTGGCGGGCGGCGCCGCCTTCGTCGAGGGGCGCGTGGCCGGCGAGTGGGTGACGCGCTTCCCCCTTGCCGTCGATGCCGGGCTGCTCGAGCGCGGCCGCGAGCGCTACGCCATCTTCTGCGCGCCCTGCCACGGCCTGTCCGGCTACGGCGACGGCATCGTGAACGAGCGCGCGCTGGCCCTCGCCGAGGGCGGCTGGACGCCGCCGACCAGCCTGCACACGGACCTCATCCGCGAGCGGCCGCTCGGCCAGCTCTACCAGGCGATCGCCGCCGGCGTGCGCAACATGCCGGCCTACGGGCCGCAGATCCCGCCCCGGGATCGCTGGGCGATCGTCGCCTACGTGAAGGCCCTGCAGCTCAGCCAGCACGCGAGCCTGGCCGACCTGCCTGCCGACCAGCGGGCGCGCTTCGCGCAGGAGGCGGGACGATGACGCGGCCCCAGCGCCTGGACATCACGCAGGAGCCCCGGGCCAGGAGCCCCGGCACCTCGGGGCGGGCGGCAGGCGCGCCTTGCGTCTGGCCGGCCTGGCCGCGCTCGTCGGCCTCGCGGCCAGCGCCGCCCTCGGGGCCGCCGCCGGCTGGGACCGCTTCCTGCAGGCCTATCTCGTCAACTACGCCTTCCTGCTCAGCCTCTCGCTGGGCGCGCTCTTCTTCGTGCTGATCCAGCACGTGACGGGGGCGACCTGGAGCGTCGTCGTGCGCCGCCTCGCCGAGGCGCTGGCCGCCAACCTGCCCTGGCTGGCCCTGCTCGCGCTGCCGATCCTCTTCGGCCAGCGCTCGCTCTATCCGTGGAGCAATCCCGAGCACGCTGCCCACGATCCCCTGCTCGCGGCCAAGGCGCCCTACCTGAATCCGACCTTCTTCGCCGTGCGCCTGGCGATCTACTTCCTCGTCTGGACCTGGCTCACGCGCCACTTCTTCCGCCACTCCGTCGCCCAGGACGCTACGGGCGACGTCGCCCACACGCACGCGATGCAGCGGCTCAGCGGCCCCGGCCTCGTGCTCTACGCGCTGACGGTCTCCTTCGCCGCCTTCGACCTCCTGATGAGCCTGAACCCACACTGGTTCAGCACCATCTTCGGCGTCTACTTCTTCGCCGGCAGCGCGGTGAGCTGCTTCGCGCTGCTCGCGCTCTGGGCGCGCCTGCTCCAGCGCGGCGGCCCCCCCTGACGCGGGCGATCACTCGCGAGCACTACCACGATCTCGGCAAGCTGGTCTTCGCCTTCATCGTCTTCTGGGCGTACATCGCCTTCTCGCAGTATATGCTCATCTGGTATGCGAACATCCCCGAGGAGACAGGCTGGTACCTGGCCCGCCAGACCGGGGGCTGGACGGCCGTCACGCTGCTGCTGCTCTTCGGCCACTTCTTCCTGCCCTTCCTCGGCCTCATCTCGCGCTACCCGAAGCGGCAGGGCCTGCTGCTCACGCCGGGCGCCTTCTGGGTGCTCCTCATGCACTGGGTGGACATCTACTGGCTGGTGATGCCCGGCTTCAGTCCTGGCCGTCCGCCCTTCCACCTGCTGGACTTGGCGCTCGCCATCGGTCTCGGCGGCGTTGCGGCGAGCCTGATCCTGCTGCGCCTGCGCCGGTGCAGCGTGATTCCCGAGAAGGACCCGCGGCTCGCCGCTTCCCTGGAGTTCGAGAATGCCTGAGCCGATGCGACACGACGATCCGCGCAGCGCGAGCACAGCCTGGGTGGGCATCATCGGCGGGCTTCTGCTCGTGCTGATCATCCTCGGCCTGACGCTCGTCTTCTACCGCTGGGAGGACGCCGAACGGGCGGCGAAGGGCCCGCGTGCCGGCAGCGAGCGCCTGGCGGCGCTCGAGGCCGCGCAGGCGGCCCAGCTCGCGGACTACGCCTGGGTCGATGCCGAGAAGGGGATCTTGAGGATGCCAATCGAGGCCGCGATGGCGCGCGTCGCCGCCCAGGCGGCGCCGGGAGCGCAGCCGTGATCCGCCGCCGGCATGGAGACGGGCTGGGCGGCGCTGCGTGCGGGGCCCTCCTGGCGCTCGCCTTCTCGCTGGCGGTGAGCGCGGCCGCCTCGCGGGGCGCCGCGGCGCAGCCTGCCGACCAGGAGCCCGCGGCCCTCAAGGGGCTGGGGATCTTCCACCAGGCCGGCGTCCAGGTGCCGCTCGACCTGGCCTTCAGCGACGAGCAGGGCCGCGCCGTTCGCCTCGGCGACTACTTCACGGGCGCGGAGCCCGTGATCCTCACGCTCGTCTACTACAACTGCCCGATGCTCTGCAACGTCCTGCTCGACCGCTTCGTGGCCGGCCTCAAGGAGCTGGACTGGACGGCCGGGCAGGAGTTCCGCATCGTCACGGTGAGCATCGATCCCAAGGACGACAGCGCCGGCGCCTTCAGGAAGCGGGCCCACCAGATCGAGGACTACGGTCGACCGTCGGCGACCGCGGGCTGGCACTTCCTGACGGGCGAGGAGGCGGCAATCGCGCCCCTGGCCGACGCGGTGGGCTTCAAGTACGCGCTCGACCCCGAGACGGGCGAGTACCGGCACGCCGCGGGCATCTTCGTGCTCACGCCCGCGGGCAAGGTGAGCCAGACCCTGCTCGGGCTCGACTTTCCGGGCAAGGACCTGCGCCTGGCCCTGGTCGAAGCCTCGGCGGGCAAGATCGGCAGCGCGCTCGACCGCGTGCTGCTCTTCTGCTTCCACTACGACGCCGCCGAGGGCCGCTACGCGCCGGCGGCGATGAACCTGATGCGGCTGGGCGGGGGCATCTGCGCCCTCACCCTGGCCCTGTGGCTGATCACGGTCTGGCGGCGCGATCGCCACCGCCGGCTGGTCGCAGGGGGATCGCACCCGTGAATGCGCTGAACACGCTCTTCGCTTCGACGGCGGGCGCCGGGCTGGCGACCGGCAGCGGGTCCTTCTGGATGCCACGCCAGGGCACGGCCATCGCCGGCCAGGTGGACGGCATCTTCAGCTTCCTGCTCTGGCTCAGTCTCTTCTTCTTCACGCTCATCGTCGGCCTGATGGTGGTCTTCATCGTCCGCTACCGGCAGCGCCGCCGCGAGGAGCGCGCCAGCTCGGACGTCTCGCACAACACGGCGCTGGAGTTGACCTGGACCCTGGTGCCGGTCGCGCTCGTGATCGTCATCTTCACCGTCGGGTTCCGCGCCTACCTGAGGCTCAGCGTGCCGCCGGCCGACGCCTACGAGGTGCTCGTCACCGGCCAGAAGTGGAACTGGGAGTTCACCTACCCCAACGGCTACCGCGACCCGCAGCTACACGTGCCGGTCGATAAGCCGATCCGCCTCGTGATGACCTCGCAGGACGTGATCCACAGCTTCTACGTGCCCGACTTCCGCGTGAAGCACGACGTCGTCCCCGGTCGCTACACCAAGGTCTGGTTCGACCCCGAGGCGCCGGGCGAGCACTACATTCTCTGCGCGGAGTTCTGTGGCGACAGCCACTCGGACATGATCTCCAAGGTGATCGTTCATCCAGCGGGCGAGTTCGAAACCTGGCTTGCGGACGCGGGCGGCTTCCTCGACAAGCTGCCGCCGGCCGAGGCGGGCGAGCGGCTGACGAAGAGCCTCGGCTGCAACGCCTGTCACAGCGTCGACGGCTCGCGCATGATCGGACCCAGCTACAAGGGGCTCTTCGGCAGCCCGCGGCGGCTCAAGGACGGCAGCAGCGTCGTCGCGGACGAGAACTACATCCGCGCCTCCCTGCTCGATCCGCAGGGCCAGGTGGTGGAGGGCTTCGAGCCCGTGATGCCGACCTTCCAGGGCCGCATCAGCGAGAAGGAGATCGGCATGATGATCGAGTACCTCAAGACCCTGAGCGACCAGGGGGCGCAGCCGTGACGACGAGCCCGCAGCCGCAGGTCCCGGGCGGCGACGACAACTACCTCACGCATGGCCACGGCCTGAAGTCCTGGTTGACGACGCTGGACCACAAGCGGATCGGCGTCCTCTACCTGATCTCGGTCCTGACGAGCTTCTTCCTCGGCGGCCTCTTCGCGATGCTGGTGCGCACGGAGCTCTTCACGTCGGGCCGCACGATCATGGACGCGCAGGACTACAACCAGTCCTTCACGCTCCACGGCGCGATCATGATCTTCCTCTTCATCATCCCGAGCATCCCGGCCGCCTTCGGCAACTTCGTGCTGCCGGTGATGCTCGGCGCCAAGGACGTCGCCTTCCCGCGCCTGAACCTGGCGAGCTGGTACCTCTACGTCGTCGGCGCCGTCTTCGCGCTGGTCTCGATCCTCGCCGGCGGCGTCGACACGGGCTGGACCTTCTACACGCCCTACAGCACCTCGACCGGCGGCGCCGTCGTCTGGCTGACGATGGGCGCCTTCATCCTCGGCTTCAGCTCGATCTTCACGGGTTTGAATTTCATCGTGACGATCCACAAGCTCCGGCCGCAGTGGATGAGTTGGTTCAAGATGCCGCTCTTCCTCTGGTCGCTCTACGCAACGGCGGTGATCCAGGT
Organism: bacterium; assembly: GCA_016873475.1. Taxonomy (NCBI): domain Bacteria; species bacterium. The sequence goes on from VGXI01000102.1 coordinate 10,624, forward strand.
GCTGGCGACGCCGGTGCTCGGCATCACGCTCGTGCTGCTCGTCATCGAGCGCAGCTTCGGGGTGGGCATCTTCGACCCCGCGCTCGGCGGCGATCCCGTGCTCTACCAGCACTTCTTCTGGTTCTACTCGCACCCGGCCGTCTACATCATGATCCTGCCCGGGATGGGCATCATCAGCGAGCTGGTCTCGGTGTTCAGCCGCAAGCACATCTTCGGCTACCGCTACATCGCCTACTCGAGCATCGCGATCGCGATCTTCGGCTTCCTCGTCTGGGGGCACCACATGTTCACCAGCGGCCAGTCCGGCCTCGCGAACATGATCTTCAGCGCGCTCACCTTCAGCGTTTCGATCCCCTCGGCGATCAAGGTCTTCAACTGGCTGACGACGATGTACAAGGGCAGCCTGCGCCTGGACACGCCGATGCTCTACGTGCTGAGCTTCCTGTTCCTCTTCACGATCGGCGGCCTGACCGGCCTCTTCCTCGGCACGCTCGCCACCGACATCCACCTGCACGACACCTACTTCGTCGTCGCCCATTTCCACTACGTGATGATGGGCGGCACCCTGATCGCCTTCCTCGGCGGGCTCCACTACTGGTGGCCGAAGATGTTCGGCCGCATGTACAGCGAGCTCTGGGGGCGGGTGGCGGCGGTGCTGATCTTCGTCGGCTTCAACGTCACCTTCTTCACGCAGTTCGTGATGGGCAGCAAGGGCATGCCGCGCCGCTACTACAACTATCCCCCCGAATTCGAGATCTACCACCAGATCTCGACCTACGGCT
>VGXI01000103.1 GCA_016873475.1 bacterium
GGGGTAGGCGTAGAGCCCCAGCGCGATGACGTTGTTGGCGTTCGCCGGATCGACGCGGATGTTCCCGAACCACCACCCGTAGGACGCGTAGATGCCGCTGAGCGCGCCGTCGTTCACCTGGGTCCAGCTGTCGCCGCCGTTCGTGCTCTTGTAGACGCCGCGGAAGTACGCGCTGGCGTCCGCGTAGATCGCGTAGAGCACGCTCGGCTGGCCGGCGCAGACTGCGATGCCGATGCGGCCGACGTTGCTGTCCGTGGGCAGGCCGCTCGTGAGTTCTTGCCAGGAGTCACCACCGTTCGTGCTGCGCCAGAGACCGCTGCTCGGGCCACCGGAGCGGCGGTAGGTGAGCCCGCGCACCCGCTCCCACATCGCCGCGTAGAGCACCTGCGGGTTCTGCGGATTCAGCGCGAGGTCGATGCAAGCCGTCGAGTCGGTGAGCGCGAAGACGCGCTGCCAACTGCCCCCGCCGTTCAGGCTACGATAGACGCCGCGCTCCGGGTTCGTGCCGAAGAGCTTGCCCGAGGCGGCGACGTAGACGCGCTGGCCGTTCGTCGGGTCGACGAGGATGCGCCCGATGTAGCGCGTCGCCTCGAGCCCGAGCTGCTGCCAGCTCGCGCCGGCGTCCGTGGACTTGAAGACGCCCAGGCCGAAGAAGCTCAGGCTCGCTGCGTTCGCCTCGCCAGTGCCGGCGTAGATCACATTCGGGTTGCTCGGGTCGAGGGCGACGGCCCCCACTGGCAGGACGGCCTGCTCGTCGAAGATGGGCGCCCAGTGCGCGCCGCCGTCCACGGTCTTGAAGATGCCGCCGCTGGCCATCGCCGCGTAGGCGAGGTCCGCGTTCGTCGGATGCACGGCGATGTCCGTGACGCGGGCGCCGATGTTCGTCGGTCCGGCCGGTTCCCAGCCCGCGCGGCCCGCCAGCAGCGCGCCCTCACGCTCCTTGGCCGCCGCCTGATCGAGCGCACGCGCCAGGGCGGCCTGGGGGATGTCGCCCGCGGCGTCCGCGCGCTGGAACCAGAACCAGTCGTTGGGACGCTTGTTCGGCTCGCGGGGCGGCGCCTCGCGCCGGCCGAAGGGCAGCAGCAGGACGACGAGCGTGAGCGCGGCGAGGGCGAGGAGCAGGCGGCGCACGGCGAACTCCGGGGCGTGGGTGCAGCCTCGATTGTACCGCGCGCGGCGGGTGCGCCGCTAGCGCCGCGCGGCGCGCGCTCTCTCGATGGCCGCGAGCAGGGCCGCGGGCTCGTCGGTGCCGATGCGGTGGACGCAGCCGTCGGCGAGTTCGATCTCCACCGCCTCCCAGCCGGAGACGTTGTAGATCCAGCCGCGGGCCAGCCGGTGGATGCCCCAGCCCTGCACCCAGCGGTTGCGGACCGCGCGCGCGGCGCGGATCTCGGCGATCGGGATGCGGAAGCGGACGAGGCCGATGCCGAAGCGCAGCGCGAGCGCGCCCTCCGCGATGGTCACCTCGAGCCTGAAGAAGAGCAAGCCGGCGATCAGCAGGACCGCCGCCACCGCCACGCTCACCGGCACCCAGCCGACGACGGCGCTCATCCCGCCGAGGTAGCCGAGAAAGAGCCCGAGGGCGACGACGATCGCCGTGCCGAACTGCGAGTGGTGGTAGCTGCTCATCGCTGGCGCCCTCCGCGGCGCGCGGTCGCTAGTAGTCGGCGTGGATGCCCGTGGCGACCTCGCGGCCGCAGCGCGGGCAGCGGTAGACGATGCGCGGAAAGCCCACCGCGACGCGCAGGCGCCCGCCGCAGTCCGGACAGGTCGGCCGCGTCCGGCTCACGAAGAGGAGGATGGGCACGAGGCCGAGGGCGAGCGCGAGGAAGGGCAGCCCCGGATGCAGGGGCAGCAGGCCCAGGCCGGCGAGCAGCAAGACGAGCGCCAGCGCCCCGAGCCAGGACCAGGTGGCGACGCGGCGCAGCCGGTGCGTGTATTCGGTGGCGTCCACCCCTCACCCCCCTGGCGGCGCGGGCCAGCCGTAGGCGATCTCCACGAGGTCCCGGTCGCCGATGACGATCCGCTGCTCGGCGAATGGCGCTCCGCCCATGTGCTCGTAGAAGCCGCGATTCGGATTGTCGCGCAGGACCCAGAGCATGAACGAGGCGATTCCCTGCGCGGCCAGCGCCGCCGCGGCGGCGAGGAAGAGGCGCCGCCCGCAGCCGCGGCCCTGCTGGTTCCGGAGCAGGTAGATGGCATAGAGTTCGCCCGCGAAACCCCGCGCCGGTTCGCGCGCCGGACCGGCTGCCGCGAAGCCGACGATCGCCCCGCCCGCTTCCGCGACGACCAGGCCCGGCGCCTGCCGTGGGTCCCCGAGTTCCCGCCGCCACAACTCGGCGCGCCGGTCGACGCTGAGCCCCGCCAGGTGCTCGGCGGGGACGAGGCCCCGGTAGGTCTCGCGCCACGCCTGGATGTGGACGCGCGCGATGGCTTCGGCATCGGCGAGGGTCGCCTGGCGCACCAGCACCGGCGCCGGCGGCGCATCGCGCGGCGGGGAACCGCGGCCGTTCACTGTACCTCCCGCGCCCGCGTTCGCGGGCAGCACTGAATCCCGCACCGATCAGACCCCGCGCCCTCCACTCAAGCGCCAGAACGCGAAGTTCAGGCTCGCCGCGTAGCCGACCCAAATGAAGTAGGGCAGGAGCAGCGCGCCGGCGAGCCGATCCACTCGCCAGAATAGCACGGCGACGCCCAGGATCGCGAACCCCAAGACCACGATCTCCAGGCCCACGAGATCGATGCGCTGCCGCCCGAAGAACAGGTAGGACCAGAGGGCGTTCAGTGCGAGCTGCCCGATGAAGAGCCCCAAGGCCGTGCCGGCACCGCTGAAGCCCGCCCGTCGCCAGACGAGCCAGGCGGCCACGCCCATCGCGAGGTAGAGCGCCATCCACACCGGCCCGAAGACCGCGCTGGGCGGCGTCCAGCCCGGCTTGCTGAGCGCGGCGCCCTCCCCCACGACGGTGGGATGGACGATGCTCTCGATGAGTTGCGGCCGATGCGCGCGTGGAGCGGCGTCACCAGGCCCAGCCACAGGCTCGACAGGTAGGGAGTGAGCACCGGCACGCCTGCCGCGCCCAGGACGCGGCCGACTTCCTGCCGGCTGCGCACGTGGGGCGAGAGCTCTTCCTCCTCACGGCCCAGGCCGCCCAGGTAGATGATCCGCGTCGAGACTCGACCGGTCGAGGACGTCCCCCCACGTAGCCGCTGGCCCCCGTGAGCAGGACGAGCGCGTGGTCGGCACCGGGCATTGTCGGCATCCCCCTCGTCGCCCACCAGCGGGGTCCTCCCCCCGGCCGCTCGCGACGCAGGCTAGGAGCCGGCCGCCGCCCGGGGAAGCCCAATCCAGCGTAACGCCCGCGTAACGGCCCCGATCCACACTTCTCCCGCGCGCGCAGGACAGCGCGCGGGACGCTCGGGAGGGTAAACATGCGACGCAGTCTGATCATCGCCGCGCTGATCGCGCTGGCGACCCCGGCCGCCGCCCAGGATGCCTGGGAGTGGATCGGGCCGGAGTACACGAACACCGCCGTCATCGCTGTCGACGCGGACGGTGCGATCTTCATCAGCGGGCTCTACATGGGCATTCGCAGGAGCGTGGACGACGGCGTCACCTGGACCGACCTGCCCGGCGGACCCGGCGATCCGACCGAGATGGTCGTGACCGGCGCGGGCACGCTCGTGTCCACCGACATGTGGGGCTACGGCGTCCTCGTGACGAGCGACAAGGGCGAGAACTGGACGCGCGTGATCGTGCACGACCAGTACGAGTGGGTCTCACAGCTCGCGGTGCATCCCCTGACCGGCGACGTTTACGCGGCCGTCAACGACGGCGGCGGGCTGCACTACTCCTACGACGGCGGCTACAACTGGCAGCCCACCGCCGCGAGCCCGCTCTGCACGATCTACTGGGATCTGGCCGCGGGCGGGAACGCCGGCATGTGGGTGAAGGGCGACGCGAGCCTCTGGCGCTCGGACGACTACGCCGCGAGCTGGGACGAGCTCGGCGTGCCGGCCAGCACCGAGGAGGGCGGCGAGCTCTTCTTCGCCCCCAGCTTCGCGCTCTTCATGACGGGCTACGATCCCAATGCAGGCGGCACGCATCTGCTGCGCTCCTGGGACTTCGGGGACACCTGGACCGAGTTGACCGAGGGCCTGCCGGAAGCGGAATTCGCCTGTTTCGATGACATCGTCTTCGGCAATGACTGCGGCACGATGCTGATGGCGGACGGCTGCAACGGCGTCTACCGCTCGCCGGACATGGGCGACCACTGGACGCCCTACATGGAGGGCCTGACGGCGACGGACATCATCGCCCTCGTCAACGGGCCGACCGGCGTGCACTACGCGGCATCCCTGGGCAGCGGCGTGTTCAAGAACGCGCGCGACGCCGTGGCGGCCCCCGAGTCGCCGGCCGCGCCGCGCGCGCTGCTTGCGCAGAACCACCCGAACCCCTTCAACCCGTCGACGACGCTCAGCTTCACGCTCGGCGAGGCGGGCCCCGTGCGCCTCACCCTGCACGATGCGCAGGGCCGCCGCTTGCGCACGCTGGTGGCGGGGATGTACGCGGCGGGCACGCACGAGTTGACGCTCGACGCCTCCGGTCTCGCGAGCGGCAGTTACCTCTGCCGGCTGGAGGCGAGCGGCGAGCGGCAGGCGCGGCGGATCACCTTGCTGAAGTGAGGGGCGCGCCGCCTAGCGCGCGAGCAGCTTGAAGAGGAGGAGGATCACCGCCGCGGCCAGCAGCAGGCTCCCGAAGCGCGTGAGCAAACGGATGCCGCTCACGGCGCGGTCTTGCGCGTAGCGCTCCGGGCGGCGCAGGACGTCGAGCTTGCGCATGGCGCGTCCGTAGGGCTCCTGGTCGCCGCGCCAGCTCCGGCGGGCCTGAACCAGCCCCGCCACGATGGCGAGAACGCCGAGCACGAGGAGAATCACGAAGACGATTTCGCGCAGATCAGTGGTCTCGCTCATCGCCGCTCCTTATCCAGGCCGGCGCCGGGGCAGCCAGCGCCCGACCTGCGCGCAGTACGCCGCGCACTCGCGGCCGAAGCGGGCGCGCAGAGGCGGTTCCTCGTCGCCGCATACGAAGAGCTGGAAACCTGCCGCCACCAGCAGCCCATAGCCGAGCAGGATAGTCGATCGAAAGAGCAGGGCCCAAGCGAAAATCAGCGTCAGGACCGCTAGGTACATCGGATTGCGGGTCAGGCGGTAGAGGCCGCGCACGACCAGGCGCTGCGGCGCGGCGCTGGGCGCCGGCGTGCCGCGCCCGTGGCGAGCGAGGTCCCAGATGCACCAGAGGCTCATGCGCCCTCGCGGCAGGCCGCCGTGCCCGGGACTCGCGCCTGGAGCGGCGCATGGCTGGCCGCCTCAGCCTTCATCGGGGATCTCGGCCTCGACCAGCTTCGCCAGCAGGAAGAGCGACTCCTGCCAGCCGAGGTGGCAGGCCTCCAGGGGAATCACCGCCGGAATGCTCTCCTGCACGATGCTCAGCTCGGTGCCCACGCTCACGGCCTTCAGCGTGACCGTGGTCGTCATCTCGCCGGAAAGGTTCGGGTCGTCGAAGGCATCCGTGTAGCGCAGGCGCGCTCCCGGCACCAGCTCGACGAACCGGCCGCCGAAGCCGTGAGTCCTGCCGGTCGAGAAGCTCGTGAAGGACATCTAGTAGCCGCCGCCCACACGGGCGTCCAGCTGGTGAACCTTGCCGGTGAAGCCGTGCGGCGGCAGCCACTTCGCCATGGCGTCGGCATCGAGGAAGGCGCCCCAGACGCGCTCGGGCGTCGCCTGGAGAACACGGTGGAGACGTACGGTGCCGGTGGACATCGCCGCTGCCCTTCGCGTTGAGGTGAGGGCCGTGCGAGTATGCGCGAGCAGGACGGGGCGCCGCAGGGCGAGCCGGCCGCCCAGCGGAAAGAAGCGCAGCGGACCCGATTATCGGGCGGCGTCACTTTCCCTGTCGGCGGGGCTTGGCAGCGCTTGCGGTTTTCCTTAGGCTGCTCCTGACGAGTCGCTGTCATCCACGAACGAGTAAACCAAGGAGAACGCTCATGCGTGCACTCGCCCTCACCGCCGCCATCTGCCTCGGGCTGGCCGGCGCCGCGATCGCCAAGGACGAGCAACCGGCTTCGATGAGTCACGAGGACATGATGAAGGCCTACGCGGCCGCCGCTGCGCCCGGCGCTGCCCACGCCCTGCTCGCCAAGAGCGCCGGCCACTGGAACGCCACCGTCAAGTCCTGGCAGGACCCCGCCGGCGAGCCGATGGTCTCCACGGGGACCGAGGAGGCGGAGATGATCTTCGGCGGCCGCTACCTGCAATCCCACTTCCGGGGCGACATGATGGGACAGCCCTTCGAGGGGATGGGTACGCTGGGCTACGACAACGGGAAGAGGAAGTACGTCGGCACCTGGTTCGATTCCATGGGCACGGGGATCATGAGCTACGAGGGCGACTACGACGCCCAGAAGCAGGAGCTCGTCTGCCGCGGGTCCTATGTCGACCCCCTGATGGGGGTGGAAACGAAAGTCCGCCTCGTCACCCGCTTCCTCAGTGATGACGCGCATACATTCGAGTTCTGGGGCCCCGCGCCCGGCACCGACAAGGAGGTCAAGTGGATGGAGATGAGCTACTCCCGCGCTGTGGCGGGGCGTTGACGATCACCGGCAGCTTGCCCGCCCAGGCCCGCCAGGTCTCGGCAGCGGTCACGAGTTCGGCCATGAAGTGGGCGACGCTCGCCCTGTCGGTGTCGCCCGGCCTGGCGAGGTTGTTCACCAGGCTCTCGTGCAGCGCGTACGACGAGAACTCGCCCGTGCGTAGGGTGTCCGGGCGGACGACGACCCACGCGAGACGACCGTTGCGCGGGCCGATCGCGCGCACCGGCAGGCCGCGAGCGAGGAGCTCGGCCAGCACGAGCCGGCCGGTGCGGCCAGTGGCGCCGAGCAGGAGGACCTCAGGAAGCGAGCGACCCGCGGCAGACATCGGCGACCCCTTCCGGCCGGGCACCAAACGCAACCACCCGCAGGACCCGGTCTTCCTTTCCCCGCTGCGCGTTCCTCAGCAGAGTGGCCCAATCGCGATCCGGCTACCGCCCCGGCTTGGAGAGAAGCGAGCCAAGCAGGCCCTCCAGCGCGTTGGTCTCCGGGACCTTCCCGTCCGTGGTCAGGTGATCGACCGCGGCTGGCAGGGGCCCGGCGAGCAGTGAACCGGCGTCCGCCAACGAAACGCCCGCCTTGCTCGCGAACTGCCGGAGAGTGTCCTGGCCAAGGACATCCGTCACCTGCGCGGCGGAGACCGGCGGGTTTGGTCCCGTCGAAATCCAGCCCGCGATCATGTCGCCAAGGCCCTTCTTCTGGAAGGCGCCCACGAGACCGCGAGCCTCCGCTGCCGCCGACCGAAACGTTCCGCGTGCTCAGGAGACCCAGCAGTGCGGTGACGATCTGGGGGTTCTTGAACACCATGGACACCAGGCCGCCGCGGCCGCTCGTATCGCCTTGCCCGCTCATCGCCTGCTTCATCAAACCTTCGAGGAATCCCATAGGTTCTACTTCTTCTGTTTCCTCAACTGCAAGTGGTCGCCCCCATTCGCATCTGGATCGCCAGGCAGCGGACTCCGCGGGGCGCAGGGTCATTGGCGTGAGAGGATAGCAGAGGCGTCCCTGTCTGGTCAGGGGCCTTGCTTCGGTGCCATGGCGGTTCCTGCGCCGCTGTCGTCGGCCGCGATCGCGTCCCGATCGACAGCCTTCTGGAGACGGCGCACTTCGAGCAGAATGGCCATGAAACGGCGTCCGAACGGCGTCAGCGCGTACTCGACTTCGACGGGCGGCTTCTCGCCGTAGACGGTGCGGCGGGCGATCCCGAAGCGCGTCATCTTCCGCAGCCGCTCGTTCATGACCTTCGCCGAAAGGCCCGGGCAGGCTCTCAGCAGGGCACTGGGCCGGGTGCAGCCGTCGGCCAGGAGCCCGAGGAGGATCACGGACCACTTGCAGCCGATGATGCTCTCCACCATGGCCGCGACGGGAATCGCCTTCGGATCTTCGTTCATCGAATGACCACTCGCCGGGGAACGGGTGAGAACCGCTGAGTACCTACCTTACCGGAAAGTGCCATCTTGGTGCAATCGCGCCGGCGATATATCCTATCGGCGCTGGCGGCAGGGAGCCGCTGCGAGCAGGACCGATCGAAACGAGAGGAACCATGACGATGAAGCAGAAGGCCGTCTTCTACCACGCCGGGTGCCCTGTGTGCGTCAGCGCCGGGCAGTCCGTGCTCGGAGCGCTGGACACGAGCCGCTTCGAAGTCGAGGTCGTTCACCTCGGTACCGCCAAGGGCCGGCTCTCCGAAGCCGAGACGCTGGGCATCAAGTCGGTCCCCGCACTGGCGCTGAACGGCCAGGTGTTCCACATCAACTTCGGGGCGAGCCTGGCCGATCTCAAGTGACGGTTGCTGAGGCGGCGGGACTTCGGCGCCTCGCGGCAGGCCAACCCGCGCCCGGGGTGGAATGGGCCCGGGCGCCGGGCAGCCAAGGTCAGCGCGATGCCTCCGGAAGGGGTGCCATGCCGCCACGATGAGGAGACGCTACCGCTCACGCTGCGCAATGCCCGTTCGATCCCCCGCGTGAGCAGCGCCGAATGCCTGGCACTTGAGAGCCTCGGCGGCGCGAGCGTTCTCGTCGCGCCTGCCCGCAAACACGAAGCCCGACGTCACGACCGATCCGTCGGGGGCTGCCCAGGTCACCTCCACCACCCGGGCACCCAGCAGCCACTTCCCGCCCCGCCACGACGATCGGCTCAGTGCCACGGCCAGGATGCTCCGGCTGGAGATGCGAATCGGCACGTGCGTCAGGGTCCTCAAGAACGAGAGGCCGTGCCCGTCGAGGACCCACTGGCCGTTGCCCCGAGCGAACAGCCCCTTGGCCGAAACGCGTCGGCCTCCCGGATCGAGCGAGGCGACGTAGTAGCCCCTTCCTTCCATGCTCCCCCTGGTATGCCGCGCGCTCACGCTCAGCCGCGGCGCGCCGCCCGCGGCCGACGCCATATCAGCGTATACGTCCATGCCGCACCCCTCTTGTCAAGCGGGATGTCTCCCGCGAGAACTTCGGCAATCGCAGCAATCGCTGCAGCTCTCTCGCATGCTGAAACAACGGCTCGAGGCGCAGCTTCACCCAATCCGTCTTCGGAGTGAGACCCGAGAACTCCTCTCTGAGCCTCTCGAGGGCTGCGATCGCGGCGGGAATGTCCTCCTCGTAGACCCTGTCCACGCTGATCCTCCACCTTGAGGTGATGGGGTTGGCTCCGGGGTGCGGGAGCGTGTCCGGTTCAGCGCCGGTTAGGTGGCGCCGCTTGTTACGAGTTGGACAACATGTCGTGCTCGTTCTGCTCGATCCAGCCGTGCCACTTCGTAGATGCTGTATCCACACAGACGGTACCACCAGACGAGCTGCTCATGAACCCGCGCCGCGTGCTCGAACGAGTGATCGCGCTCCGCGTCGGTGCAGTAGATCTCGGGCCAGTGTGGCAACGCGAGAACCGTACGATGGAAGTCGTACTTGCTTAGCAGCCCGTGGCAGAAAAGGGTCTGCAGCAACTCCAGCCGGCGATCGGCCGGAGCGGTGCTGAGTTGCGTGCAGGCAGCCGGAGCCGATTCAGCAGCGGATACAGGCGAGAATGAGCATTCGCAGTGGAGCGGCGGCGATCCAGCGAGACCCTCAAGGCCGCAGCGCGGCCTCCGGCCGTCCTCGGCTTGCCGCTGCCCAGCAGCCGGCGCAGCAGCAGCCCCAGATTGAAGCCCGCCACATGGATCAGCTGCCGTTTGAGCGCGTTCTCCAAGCCGCGCAGGTGGAGTCGCCGCAAGCCACCCGTCTCGTAGCAGTGCGCGAAGGGGCGCTCGAGGTATTCGCCGCGCTTATGCAGGAGCTGCTTCCCACGCTCTCCCCGGATCCGCCGGCGGTTCGCGTGCACGGCCCGTTGCGCTGCCACTTGTCCCGTCCAGTGCCGGCGGCCGCGAGCAGGCTCGCTGCAGCAGCTGCGTATCCCCAGCGCCTCGGTGAGCATCACCGTCGCGTTGCTGTGGTAGCCCTTGTCCATGACCAGCCGCGCTACCAGGTGCGCCGACACCGGCGATCCCTCGTCTTGCGCCAGCATCGCCGGGTGCTCCAGCGTCTGGCCCAAGGTTTCCGGCAGGCTCGCGCTGTCGCCGCGGTCTCCCGGCTGCAGCGTCACCGCCAGCACCGCCTCCGTCTCCAGATCCACCGCGTGCTCGGCCTTGTGCGCCAGGTGCGTCCGCCCATCCTTCAGCTTCGTGATCCGCGCGTCCGGATCGTGCGGGTTCTGCCAGTCGTCGTTCGAGGCCTTGCCCTTGCGGCGCCGGTCCAGCCGCGCCAACGCGGCCCGCGTCGGCGTCCGGATCCCCGAGGCCGCCGCCAGCCCCTGCAGGTACTCCGTGTACCCCTCGCCCGTGTCCCGGCGCACCAGGCTCCGCAGCGCGGCGTTCGCTTCCAGCGTCGTCGCGTCGATCCCGATCGCCCCGCCCCGCACCAGCCCGGCCTCCGCCAGCCGCTTCAGCTCCCAGGCGAAGACCGCCTGGTGCGTCTCTACTGCGATCAGGCGTCGATTGCGGCTGAGCGTCGAGTGGTCCGGCGTCGTCTCCGTTAGTGCGTAACCGCAGAAGGCCCGCAGCGAGAGCGAGTCCGCGAGACGCCAGGCGATGCCCCGCTCCGAGTCGATGCCCTCGAAGTAGCCGACCGGCAGCAGGCGAAAGTAGATGGCCGGTGGCAGTGAGGGGCGCCCCAGCCGCTCGGCATAGAAGGCACGGCACTCGCCCTCGACGAAGCCACCGAAGTCCTGGGGACCCAAGAGCGCATTCAGCCGCTCGTAGAAGGGGTGTCCCGGGACCAGGGCGATCGCTGCCGCCGGCAGCCAGATCTCCCCCTGTCGCTCCCGTCGGCGCTTGCCCATGGCCATCGCCCCTGCCTCCCGCCTGGGTCGTCGCCGACACGACCCAAGGGACACCAAGCCCTCATGCAGAGAGACCTTCACCCCGGGCTGTTAGCGCGGCTTGCAGATCTCTCTCCGTCATCGGTGCGACCTCATTGATCATTGCCATTGCCCCAAGCGGACTTTGATCGAAGAAGATCACGCCCGTATCCCTTGCGATGCCTTGGTACTTCTTCTCGTCTCGGCGAAGGCTCTCGCGGGCGAACGCCTCATGTCCTGGGCGCGGCGGCACCCCTTGGCTGAGGCGTTCCGCAATGACCTCACGCGCCGATTGACTGACAGTCTGATAGCCGCGGCGGGACAGATCCTGCACTAGCAGGGTGCTGAAAAAGGCCGTGCGGATGGCCGCTGAATGTGCTTGAAGGGAGCTACCCCATTCTCCCGCGAGGTAGCTGGCATGCGTGGTCCTGA
>VGXI01000104.1 GCA_016873475.1 bacterium
GCGCGAGCTACGCCGACGCGCGGGCGCGCTTCGCGCCCGCCGCGATCCTCGCGCAGACGCTCTCCCTCTACGAGGAACTGCGTGCCCGCCGCTGAGCGGGGAATCCTGTTGCCAGGCTCCAGGCTCACTGCTATCCTCCCGCCGCTCATCGCCACCGGCGGCGGGTAAGGAAGGTTCCAATGCGCAAGCACGCCCTGGTCCTGCTGGCCGCGGCGCTCCTCGCGGCGGCCTGCAGCCCGAAGCCGTCCCTGCAGAACGATCCCTGGCTGGAACTGCCGCCGGCGGCGGAGACCCCCGTGGCCGCCAGCGACACGCTGGTCTACGATCTCCTGGCCGAGGAGCCGCCGCCCCCGCCGGAGGAGAACGCCGTCATCGCCGAGCCCGACCTGCCGGTTCTCGACGACTTGCCCATTGCGAGCGCGGCGCCGCCGCCCGCCGACGCGACGCCGGCGCACCCGGAAGCCGCAGCGACGAGCGCCGAACCGGCAGCGGCGGCGACGCCGCCGCCCGTCGAAACGCTGAGTCCCGAGCCGAGTGCGCCGCTCTTCTACGTGCAGATCTTCGCGAGCACGAGCCGACAGAGCGCGGAGGAGCACGCGCTGGAGGCCGACGCTCGCCTCGAGCAGCCAGTGCGCATTCTCTGGCTGGATGCGTTCTACAAGGTGCTCGTGGGGGGCTACACCAATCGCAACGAGGCGGTGGCGTTGCGCCGCGCGCTGGCGGAGCAGGGCTACAAGGATGCCTGGATCTTCGAACGCTGAGCGGCGGCCGCATGCCTGAACTGCGCAGGGACCCGGTCGTCGGCCGCTGGGTGATCATCGCCAGCGAGCGCGGCAAGCGGCCGATGGACTTCCCCCATCGCGCGGCGGGACCGCGCGGCGGCTTCTGTCCCTTCTGCCCGGGCAATGAGGACAAGACGCCGCCGGAGATCTTCGCCGTGCGTCCCGCTGGCCCACCCAATGCGCCGGGCTGGCAAGTGCGGGTCGTGCCCAACAAGTTCCCCGCGCTGGTCATCGAGGGCGAGCTGAAGCGCCGCGGCGTCGGCCTCTACGACGTCGTCGACGGCATCGGCGCCCACGAGGTGATCATCGACTCGCCGGAACACGCGCGCAGCTTCGCCGACCTGAGCGTCGCGCACATCGCCCAGGTCCTCGAAGCCTACCGCGTGCGCCAGCTCGACCTGGCGGGCGATCAGCGCTTTCGCTACATCCTCGTCTTCAAGAACCACGGCGAGGACGCCGGCGCCAGCCTCGAGCACTCGCACACCCAGCTCATTGCAACGCCGATCATCCCCAAGCGCGTGGTCGAGGAGCTGGAGGGCACGCGCCGCCACTTCGAGCTCAAGGAGCGCTGCATCTTCTGCGACATCATCGACCAGGAGCGCTTCGACGGTCGGCGCATCATCATGGAGAGCGAGCACTTCCTGACGATCTCGCCCTTTGCCGCGCGCTTTCCCTTCGAGACCTGGATCCTGCCCAAGCGCCACGAGCCGCACTTCCACCGGCTGAGCGAGGCGGCGCGCCTGGCCCTGGCACCTGGCCGGTGTGCTGAGCTCGCTGCTGCGCAAGCTCAACCTCGCGCTGGACCAGCCGCCCTATAACTACGTGCTGCACACCGCGCCGATCAACACGGGCGGCGAGTGGCACTTCCACTGGCACCTCGAGCTGATGCCGAAGCTCACCAAGGTCGCCGGCTTCGAGTGGGGGAGCGGCTTCTACATCAATCCGACGCCCCCCGAGGATGCCGCCGAGTATCTGCGCCGTCTGGAACTGGCGCCGGCGCGGACGGACTAGGTCGGCCGGTGGAGGCGCGACTGCGCATCGCCTTCCTGGCGGCCGAGGCTCTGCCCTACGCGAAGGCGGGCGGGCTCGGCGACGTCGCGGGTGCCCTGCCGCGCGCGCTCGCGGCCAGGGGCCAGGAGCTGCGCCTGATCCTGCCCTTTCACCGGGCGGTGCGCGCCGCGGCGCCCACGCTCGCCGCCGCGGGAGCGGGAAGGATCCCCTTTCAGCCCGCTGGCGCTCCGGCCGCCTACCGGGCCTGGCTGATCGACAGCGCGCCGGGCCTGCGCGTGATCGCAATCGACATCCCGGCCTACTTCGAGCGCGAGGGCATCTACACCGATCCGCGCACCGGCAAGGGTCACGCGGACGATGGCGAGCGCTTCCTCGCCTTCACGCTGGCGGCGCTGGACTGGCTGGCCGGCCAGGGCGAGCCGGTCGACCTGCTCCACGCGAACGATTTCCACACCGGCCTCGCGCCGCTGCTCGCGCGGCGGCACTGGGGCGGCAACAGCGTCCTGGGCGGAGCGGCGACCGTCTTCAGCATCCACAATCTCGCCTATCAGGGGCTCTTCCCACTGCCCCTGCTGGGGCGCGCCGGTCTGGCGCCGCACGAGGCGGCCAGCGGCAGTCCCTGGGAGTTCTGGGGTCGCCTGAACTGCCTGAAGGCGGGGATCCTCGGCGCCGACCTGGCGTCGACGGTGAGCCCGCGCTACGCCGAGGAGATCGGCAGCGGACCCGAGTACGGCCACGGGCTGGAGGGCGTGCTCGCCGGCCGGCGGCCGCCGGTGGTCGGCATCCTCAACGGGATCGACGCCGAGGCCTGGTCGCCGGAGCGCGACCCGCATCTGCCGGTTCGCTACGGCCCCGAGTCTGCCGCGGAGGGCAAGGCCGCGAACAAGTCCGCCCTGCAAGCCGAGCTCGGCCTCGAGCCGAGCCCCGACCTGGCCCTCTTCGGGATCGTCTCCCGCCTCGTGCACCAGAAGGGCTTCGATCTCCTCGCCCCCGTCGCCGATGCGCTGCTCGCCCTGCCCATCCAGCTGGCCGTTCTCGGCACCGGCAGCCCCGAGATCGTGGCCGTACTTGAAGCGATGGCAAGGCGCTGCCCGGAACGCCTCCGGCTGGTTCCGCGCTTCGACGAAGGCCTTGCCCACCGCATCGAGGCCGGGGCCGACTTCTTCCTCATGCCCAGCCGCTATGAGCCCTGCGGCCTGAATCAGCTCTACAGCCTGCGCTACGGCACCTTGCCCGTGGTCCGCGAGACCGGCGGGCTGGCCGACACCGTGATCGATCTCGACGCCGAGCCGGAGCAGGGGCGGGGCTGTGATCGATCTCGACGCCGAGCCGGAGCAGGGGCGGGGCTTCGTCTTCCGGGAAGCGTCGCCGGCCGCTCTCCTGGACGCGGTGACCCGGGCCTCGGCGTTCTTCGCGCGGCCCGCGGCGCTGGCCACGGCGCGCCGGCGCGTCATGGCCCTGGACTTCAGCTGGGAGCGGAGCGCCGGCGACTACCTGCTGCTCTACGCGGCGGCCCGGTCGGCGCGGCGCGGCGCCGAGGCCGAGGTGGCGCAGCGACTCGCGGCGATCGAGGTCAACCAGGCCCGGGATTCCCGGCCGCGTCCCGGCCAGGACCCTTGACAGTGCAAGGGCGTTGGCCTATTCATAGGGCGTCCTGGGCGGGAATAGCTCAGTTGGTAGAGCACAACCTTGCCAAGGTTGGGGTCGCGAGTTCGAGTCTCGTTTCCCGCTCCGCACGCGCCAGCACATAGCCTCCGGGAGGAGGAGTCTCGGATTCGCGGCGGCATAGCCAAGGGGCTAAGGCGACGGTCTGCAAAACCGTTATCCCCGGTTCGAATCCGGGTGCCGCCTCCGCATTTCCCGCCGGAGTGGCGAAATCGGTAGACGCAGGGGACTTAAAATCCCCCGGTGTAAGCCGTCCGGGTTCGAATCCCGGCTCCGGCATTCCGTCCGCGCCGCTCAGTCCACCGCGCGGAATCTCAGCCACAACGACCAGTTCGAGCCGGGTCTCGCTGCCCAGGCCACGCAGCAACTCGGCGCGCAGGCCGGTGAGTTCCGCCTCCGTCGGGGGGCGCCGCACGGCGAGCAGGAGGCCGATCTCTCCGGCGCGCTGCTGCCGCACCTGAAAGGCCTCCAGCCAATCGGCCCGGTAGAAGGGCTCGAAGTGGTTGAAGAAGGCGCCGTGCACGCGGCGGCCAGCGCCTGTGATGACGACGTCACGCACACGCCCCTCGACGGCAGCCAGCCGCTGCAGGCCGCGCCCGCAGGGGCAGGGCGCCGCCGCCAAGCTGCCGGCATCGCCGGGGGCGTAGCGCAGGAAGGGCATTGCGTAGTTCAGGAGATTGCTGCTGAGGATCTCGCCGGCGGCGCCGGCCGGGAGGGCGCGGTCCTCGCTGTCGACGATCTCGACGAAGGCGCCCTCCATGTTCAGATGGTAGCCGGCGTGCTCGAGGCACTCGAAGGCGAGGAGGCCGCCGTCGTTGTTGCCGTAGATGTCGTGCACGCAGCCGCCGGTGGCGGCCTCGATCTCGGCGCGCCAGGCGGCCGGGAGCAGCTCGCTCGTCGTGAAGAAGTGGCGGACGGCGATTCGGCGCCCACGCTGCGCGAGGTGGCGGGCGAAGAGACGCAGGCTGCTCGGATAGGCATAGAGCAGGGGCAGGCGAGCGCCCGCGAGCAGATCGGCGTAGCGGTCGAGGATCTCCTCGCTGAGGTGGTAGCTCGGCAGGTGCAGGGCGCCGTTCAGCCAGAGGTAGACGCGCTGGCGCAGGTCCACGCGCTCGGGCGCACGAGCGCGCCGCCGGCGAGGGCGGCCCAGCGGTCGCCGGGGACGAAACCGCTGAGTGCCCAGGCCCGCCAGATGAAGGCCCAGTGGTGGCCGTGGCTCCGCCGATCGATCCAGAAGCGGAGCGGCACTCCCGTCGACCCGCTCGTGGCCTTCGTCCGCGGCTGGAAGCGTCGCCAGTCGTCGGCGAGCATCGCCGCGCCCTCGCGGCGGATGATCTCCTTCGTCAGTCGCGGCAGGAGGGCCAGATCCGCGGGCTCCCGGAAGTCCTCGGGCTCCAGGCCGCGATCGCGGAACAGGCGCCGGTAGTAGGGGACCTGGCGGGCGGCGTGGGCGATGAGGGCGCGCAGCGCCTCCCACTGCAGCTCCTGCAGGGCATCCGGCGAGTCCCACTGGGAGGCCATGACGCCCGGGTAGAGGCGCAGGGCCTCGGTGCGGCGAAAGCGGTCGACGAGCCGGACACCCAGGCGGCCGGGCGTCCACGGCGGAGCTGTCACGGAGCCCTCCCCCTGTGGCGGCCGCAGCGTAGCCGCGGCAGCGGGGGCTGGCAAGCCCGCTCTGACAGGCTGGCTGCGCGAGCCAGAAGGCAGGGTGGCCATGATGGCAGACTATCGGACACGGTGTCCTTGCCCGCCGCCGGCCTCCGCCGGCTGGGCGGCGGTGTGCGGACACATCTCCTTGACGATTCATCAGATACGCGGCCGGTCCGGTCCCCGGGCAGCTGGCACGCATCTTCCCATAGCGGCCGCAGCTGGAGACCCCAAGGGTAAGGAGAAGCCATGGGCAAGATCATCGGCATCGACCTCGGAACCACCAATTTTCGAGAAGCCATGGGCAAGATCATCGGCATCGACCTCGGAACCACCAATTCCTGCGTCTCGGTCATCGAGGGCGGCGCGCCCAAGGTGATCCCCAACAGCGAGGGGCACCGCACCACGCCGAGCGTCGTCGCCATCACGGAGGACGGGGAGCGCTTGGTCGGGCAGCTCGCGAAGCGGCAGGCGGTCACCAACCCAACGAACACGGTCTACTCGGTCAAGCGCTTCATGGGCCGCAAGTACGGCGAGGTCGGGCAGGAGATCAAGGAGGTGCCCTACCAGGTTCGCAAGGGACCGAACGGCGACGCCCGCATCATGATGGGGGGCAAGGAGTACTCGCCACCGGAGATCAGCGCCCTGATCCTGCGCGAACTCAAGCGCACCGCCGAGGAGTACCTCGGCGAGCCGGTGACCGAGGCCGTCATCACCGTGCCGGCCTACTTCAACGACAGCCAGCGGCAGGCGACGAAGGACGCCGGCAAGATCGCCGGCCTCGATGTGAAGCGCATCATCAACGAGCCGACGGCAGCCAGCCTGGCCTACGGCGAGGACAAGAAGCAGCAGGACCAGACGATCGCTGTCTACGACCTCGGCGGCGGCACCTTCGACATCTCGATCCTCGAGCTGGGCGACGGCGTCTTCGAGGTGAAATCGACCAACGGCGACACCCACCTGGGCGGCGACGACTTCGATCAGGTGCTCATCGAGTGGCTGGCCCGCGAGTTCAAGGGCAAGGAAGGGATCGACCTCATGCAGGACCCGATGGCCGTCCAGCGCCTCAAGGAGGCCGCGGAGCAGGCCAAGAAGGACCTGTCCGGGCGCACCCAGGCGGAGATCAATCTGCCCTTCATCACGGCCGACCGCACGGGTCCGAAGCACCTGAACGTGAACCTGACGCGCGCCAAGTTCGATGAACTGACGGCTTCCCTCGTGCAGCGCACGGTCGAGCCTTGCCAGCGGGCCCTCAGCGACGCCGGCCTGACGGCGGCGGACATCGACGAAGTCATCCTCGTCGGCGGATCGACCCGCATTCCTGCGGTGCGCGAACTGGTGAAGCAGATCTTCGGGCGCGAGCCGAACCACAGCGTCAATCCGGACGAGGTGGTCTCGCTCGGCGCGGCGATCCAGGGCGGCATCCTCGCCGGCGACGTGCGCGACGTGGTCCTGCTGGACGTGACCCCGCTCAGTCTCGGCATCGAGACCCTCGGCAGCGTGATGACCCGCCTCATCGAGCGCAACACGACGATCCCCACGCGCAAGGCGCAGATCTTCTCGACGGCGGCGGACAACCAGAACATGGTCGAGATCCACGTGCTCCAGGGGGAGCGGGAGATGGCGGCCGACAACAAGTCGATCGGCCGCTTCCAGCTGGCCGGCATTCCGCCGGCGCCGCGCGGCATTCCGCAGATCGAGGTCACCTTCGACATCGACGCCAACGGCATTCTCTCGGTCAGCGCGAAGGACAAGGCGACGGGCAAGGAGCAGTCGATCAAGATCCAGGCCTCCAGCGGGCTCGACGAGCGGGAGATCCAGCAGATGGTCAAGGACGGCGAGGCGCACGCCGGGGAGGATCGGCGGCGGCGCGAGCTGGTCGACGCCCGCAACAACGCCGAGGCCTTGATCTACCAGACCGGCAAGCAGCTCGCGGAGCACAAGGACAAGCTCGACGAGACGACCCGGGGGCCAGGACATCGAGGGCGCGATGGCCGCCCTCCAGCAGACCCTGGGCGGCGAGGACAAGGAAGCGATCGAGCAGGGCGTCGAGCGGCTGAACCGCGCGCTGCACACCTTCTCCCAGAAGCTCTACGAGGAGGCCGCGGCGGGGCAACAGCGCACCGGCGCGGCGCCAACGGGGGCCCCGGGTCCGGACAAACCCAAGGAAGGCGGCCAGGCGGTCGACGCGGACTACGAGGTCGTCGACTGACCGTTCGCTTCCGACGCCGTCCCGCAGGCGGGCGCTGCCGAGTGGCGGCGCCCGCGCTGCTTCTGGCGGCGCTCGTTGGAAATTGCGGCCTTGCGTTGCAGCAGCGGGCGGGCTGCAGTGCCGCGCGCAGCGCGCGCGCGGGAGTGCGGGCAACTAATGCCGTTCCCCAGAACAGCGCGGCAGCCCGCGGCGGCGCAGGATCTGCGCCCGTGCCAAGCAGATGACCGGCGCCATGACCCGGGATTCCCCGTGCTTCCTGCCCCCTCTCGTCGGCAAGCCCTTGGCAGGCTGCTTGCTGTGGCCGGCCGGACAGGCAGCAGGAGGTCCCGACACCGTGAGCACGGCAACGAAGAGCACGCTCGATCCGAGCAAGAAGTCCCTGGCCGCCGAGCGATTCGAGCAGCAGTTGCGCGAGCGGATCGTCGGGCAGGATCGGGCCGTCGAGAGAATCGCGCGGCTCTATCAGGTCTTCCTCGCCGGCCTCTTCCCGCCGAACCGCCCGATCGGCAACTTCCTCTTCCTCGGCCCGACCGGCAGCGGCAAGACCCGCATCGTGGAAGCGGCCAGCGAGATCCTCTTCGGAACCGCCA
Organism: bacterium; assembly: GCA_016873475.1. Lineage (NCBI taxonomy): Bacteria > bacterium. Next base: position 7,908 of record VGXI01000104.1, read on the forward strand.
ACGCCGTCCTCAAGGTGGACTGCGCGGAGTACGCGCACAGTCACGAGATCAGCCGTCTGATCGGTTCACCCCCGGGCTACCTCGGCCACCGCGAGACGACGCCCTACTTCTCGCAGGCGAATCTCGAGCGCTATCGCACGCCGGAGATGGACTTCACCTTCCTGCTCTTCGACGAGATCGAGAAGGCGAGCGATACGCTCTGGAGCCTGCTGCTCGGGATCCTCGACAAGGGCCGCCTGACCCTCGGCGACAACACCGAGGTCGACATGACCCGCACGGTCATCTTCATGACGGGCAACATCGGCGCCGACCGCATCGACCGCCTGATCGAGGGTGGCATCGGCTTCGGCGATCGCGAAGCGGAGCTGAACGCGCCCGGCTTCGACCACCAGATCTACGCGACGGTGCTCGATGCCGCCCGCCGCAAGTTCTCCCCGGAGTTCATGAACCGCATCGACAGCGTCGTCGTCTTCCGCAACCTGACGCCGGAGCACATGCGCCGCATCCTGGACATCGAGCTGGGCCAGCTCCAGCGCCGGATCATGCAGGCGGCCGGCGAGGTCAAGTTCTCCTTCGAGCTCACCGACGCCGCCAAGGCCCTGCTCCTGGCCGAGGGCGTGGACCGCAAGTACGGCGCGCGCCACATCAAGCGCGCCATCGAGCGCTTCCTGGTCTACCCGCTGGCGAATCTGGTCGCCACGGGGCAACTCCGCTACGGCGACCATCTCCTCGTCGACTGCGGGGACGCAGGTCAGCTCCGCTTCCAGAAGGGCGCCCCACGTCTGCGGATCGTCAGCGAGGCGGCGCCCGTCGCCTGAGCGGCCCTTGACAGCCAGCGGGCTCTCGGTTATATCCTTCGTTGCTGCGGGGGCTTAGCTCAGCTGGCTAGAGCGCATGCTCGACACGCATGAGGTCGCTGGTTCGATCCCAGCAGCTCCCACCGACTCGCAAGGGCCAGACCCGGCGTCTGGCCCTTTCCGCATCCGGGACCTCTGTCGTAGTGAGGACCGACATGACGATCACGCTCACGCTCCCCAATGAGGCGACCCTGCAACTCGAGGCACCGGTGGCCGTTCCCCACGCCATCCGCGCCATCAGCGAGGGCCTCCTGCGGCGGGCCGTCGCCGTCAAGCTCGACGGCAGACTGCTCGACCTGCACGGCGAGATCGCGGCCAGTGGCCGCTTCGAGGTCCTCACCGACCAGGACCCCGAGAGCCTCAAGGTGCTGCGCCACAGCACCGCGCACCTGATGGCCTGGGCGGTGCAGGAGCTCTTCCCGGAAGCGAAGTTCGCCTTCGGCCCGGATGTCGAGAGCGGCTTCTACTACGACATCCTCGTCGGCCGTCCCTTCACGCCCGAAGATCTCGCGCGCATCGAGGAGCGGATGCGCGAGCTGGCGCGGCGCAAGCTGCCCTTCGCGAGGCGCGTCCTGCCGCGCGACGAGGCCGCGCGCTACTTCGCCGAGCACGGGCAGCCCTTCAAGGTCGAGCACGTGGGCGAGCTGCCGGCCGACACGCCGATCTCCTTCTACACGGTGGGGGACTTCGTCGATCTCTGCGGCGGCCCGCATGTTCCCGACACGGGTCTGCTCAAGGCCTTCAAGCTGATGAACGTCGCCGGCGCCTACTGGAAGGGCGACGAGAAACGCGAGCAGCTCCAGCGCATCTACGGAACGAGCTGGTTCAAGGCCAAGGACCTCGAGGACTACCTGCGCATGCTCGAGGAAGCCGCCAAGCGCGATCACCGCAAGCTCGGCCAGCAGCTCGGCCTCTTCGGCATCAAGGAGGAGGCCGGCGGCGGCCTCGCCTTCTGGTACCCGAAGGGCACCGTGCTGCGCGAGGTGATCGAGAACCACTGGAAGACGGAGCACAAGCAGCGCGGCTATCAGCTGGTGATGACGCCGCACATCTTTCGCGGCGAGCTCTGGCGCACCAGCGGCCACCTCGATTTCTACGCCGAGAACATGTACACCTTCACGCAGGACGAGCAGCTCTACGTCGTCAAGCCGATGAACTGCCCGGGCCACATCCTGATCTTCCAGAACGATCTCAAGAGCTACCGCGACCTGCCGCTCAAGATCGCCGAGCTGGGCACCGTCTACCGCTACGAGCGCAGCGGCACCCTGCACGGGCTCCTGCGCGTGCGTGGCTTCACGCAGGACGACGCCCACATCTTCTGCCGGCCGAACCAGCTCGTCGACGAGGTGACGGCGCTGATCGACTTTTCGCGGGAGCTGCAGCAGTCCTTCGGCTTCACGGAGTTCCGGGCCGAGCTGAGCGTCCGCGATCCGCTGAACACGGCGAAGTACATCGGCACCGACGAGGAGTGGGGGGCCGCGGAGCACGCGCTGCGCGAGGCGATCGGCCGCGTGAACCTGCCCGTCAAGCGCATGGAGGGCGAGGCCGTCTTCTACGGGCCGAAGATCGACATCAAGCTGCGGGACGCCCTCGGTCGGGACTGGCAGACGACGACGATCCAGTTCGACTTCAACCTGCCGCGCCGCTTCAACGTGCAGTACGTCGACGAGGACGGCGCCCACAAGCACCCCTACATCATCCACCGGGCGCTCTTCGGCTCGATCGAGCGCTTCATCGCGCTCCTCACCGAGCACTACGCGGGGGAATTCCCCCTTTGGCTGGCGCCTGTCCAGGTGGCGGTGCTGCCCGTCAGCGCTCCCTTCCGGGAATACGGCGCGCGGGTGCTGGAGACCCTGCGCGGCGCCGGCCTGCGCGCGGTGCTGGACGGCCGCGATGAGAAGGTGGGTTACAAGATCCGGGAGGCGGAGCTCCAGAAGATCCCCTACATGCTGGTGGTGGGTTCCCGCGAGCTGGAGGACGGCAGCGTCGCCGTGCGCGCAGCCGGCGGGCGGGCGACGAGGGCAGGGCCCGGGCCGGCGATTTCGTGCAACGAGCCCTTGACGAGATCGCGGCCAGGCGCTAGTTTGCGGGCTTACAACCGAATACGGCGAAAGCAGAGGCGACTCTCACCTGACGGCCACCCTGGCGTGCGTCGATCAGCGTTCCCAGGGACTCCGTCAGGGGGAGTGGGTGCCTTTGCATTCACTCCCTTTTCCATTTGCAGGAGGTAGGCTCATCCGCCGCGATTCCGACGAACGCCGCGGTAACCAACGGAGCCGCGTTAACCAACGGATCCGCATCCCCGAGATCCGTCTGATCGACGAGAACGGCGCCCAGGTGGGCATCATCGCCACCTCGGTCGCCATGGAGATGGCCCAGGAGCGGGGCCTGGACTTGGTAGAGGTCTCGCCGGCCTCTCGGCCGCCCGTCTGCCGGATCATGGACTTCGGCAAGTACAAGTACGAGCAGAGCAAGAAGGCCCC
>VGXI01000105.1 GCA_016873475.1 bacterium
TGGTCACCGGCCAGCCGGCGCCCGACGCGAACCAGAGCTTCCAGATCGCGGCCCTCTATCCGCCCAACTTCGCCGTCGCCGCGGGCAATCTCGCCATCACGAACGGAACCCTCGCCGCCGGCGTGCGCGTGATCAACGGCCAGCAGTACGACCGCGTCGAGACCATCCTGCTGCGCGTGATGGACGACGTCGGCCGCGTCGGCTACTCGCCGATCCTGACGATGCAGCCGGGCGGCCTCGGCTTCGCGGTGACGGCGCCCGACACCGCCACCGTCGGCGGCCCCAGCGACTTCCCGGTCACCGTGCGCCTCGTCGACCTCGGCACGGGCTTGGTCGTCACCAGCCAGGACAGCACCTTCAGCGTCGACGTCTACTCCGGCCAGACCGGCCAGCTCGGCGTGGGCAGCTGGAGCGTTGGCGCCGGCGTGCTCGCCGGGGGCGTCGCCAGCTTCCGCGAGACCTACACGGGCGCCGGCCACATCTACCTGCGCGTCCACGACGCGCGCGGCGTGGTCGGGATCTCGAACACGATCGTGATGCGCTCGGACGGCTACAAGCGCCTGCAGCTCATCGCGCCCGGCGAGACGCCGCAGCCCGGCGTCAGCTCCCCCACCGGCAAGACCGGCGCGCCCATCCTCCAGCAGGCGGAAGTGCCCTTCATGGCACAGGTGCGCGCCACCGATCAGTTCTGGAACCTCAGCGACACGATGAGCGCGGGCGAGATCAACCTGAGCAGCTCCGACGGCAGCCTCCAGCCCGGCAATCCCGTGAACAACGGCATGCCGCTGATCGGCGGCATCGGGGACTACGAGCTCGTCCTGCACAACCAGGGCAACATTACGGTCTACGCCGAGGACGCCGACAACCCCGCCGTACTCGCGCACGCGGTGGACATCCCGGTCGGCGAGGCGCACTACGCGATCAGCGTGCCGGCGCAGGCGCAGGCCGGGCCGCCCGCGAGCTTCGCGATGACGGTGCGGCTCGTGCGCAACGACGGCTCCCTGATCACGGGGGCCAACGAGGAAGTCACGCTCACGGCCCTCACCCCGAGTCAGGGCCCGGCGCTGGGCAGCCTCGGCATCACGAGCGGCGTGCTCGCCGCGGGCGAGCTGGCGATCAGCGGCCAGACCTACCCCGTGGTCGAGGACATCGTCATCCAGGTCAGCGACGCCCGCGGCCGGCGCAGCGTGAGCGGCATCATCCACATGGTGCCGGAGGCGGTGGGCTACCGGGTGACCACGCCCGGCAGCGCCACGGTGGGCCCCCCCGCGACCTTCCCGCTCGAGATCGAGATGATCGACACCGCCACCGGCCAGCGCGTGACCAGCGAGGACCGCAGCTTCACGATCGCCCCGATCAACCACAACACCGGCCAGCCCGGCGCGGGCGAGCTCGCGCTGACGGCGGGCAGCACGACGCAGGGCCTGGCGACGCTCACGCAGTCCTACTCGGTGGCCGAGGCGATCTACCTCCAGATCACCGACAGCGCGGGGCTCGTGGTCTTCTCCAACCCGATCCAGGTGCAGGCCGGTCCGCCGGCCTCCCTCAGCCTCAGCGCGGTGCCGCTGATCCTGGAGGGCGGCCAGGCCGCCACCTTGACCGCCTCCGTCAGCGATCTCTTCGGCAATCGCGTGCTCGCCGAGCCGGTGGCCTTCAGGCTGCTCGCCGGCGACGGCCAGCTCGCCGCCGACAGCGTGCTCACGGGCAGCCTCGGCACGGCGACGAACACCGTGCTCGTGCCCGAGGGCGGGCGCGCGGACCTCGTCGTCCAGGTCGCGGTGCGCGACCTGCCGACGCGCACGGTCGAGATCGCGGTGATCGGCCCGCCGGTGACCACCCTCAGCATCGCCGGCAGCAGCGCCGAGACCGAACAGGGTCGCCTGCTCCTGCCCTCGAGCGAGCTGCAGCTCTCCAGCACCAGCGAGCTCGGCGTGCAGGCGATCTACTGGGAGATCGACATCGCGGGCGAGGGGCGGCCGGAGCGGAGCTACAGCGGCCCGCTGCGCTTCGCCGATCTCGGGCTGACCGAGTATGGCGAGCACCGCTTCAGCTACTACGCCATCGACGTTCACGGGAACCGCGAGGCCGTGCAGCATGCGACGCTGATCTTCGGTGAGGCGCTGGCGTCGACGCGGCCGCTCACGAATCGCCCCAATCCCTTCCAGGCCGGGCGTGAGGCGACGGTCATCCTCTTCACCGCCCGCGCCGACGGCACGGCCGTCCTGCGCATCCACGATCTCTTCGGCGGCCTGGTCTGGTCGCACGAGTTGTCCACGCGAAGCGGCGAGACCTACCAGGTCCCCTGGGACGGCCGCAACGGACGCGGTGAGGTGGTCGGCAACGGCGGCTACCTCTGCACCGTTCGCACGGGCGGCGATCTGCTGCAGCGCAAGATCGCGGTGGTCAAGTAGTCGGCGAGGTGAGCACCATGAAGCATCGCATCCTGTTCAGCGCCATTCTGCTCCTCGCGGCCGCGCCGCCGCTCGCCGCCCAGGAGGCCGCCGGCGGCCTGCCCGGCGCCTTCTTGCGCTTCGGCGGCAGCGCGCGCGGGCTCGCCATGGGCGGCGCGGCCACCGGCCTGGCGAACGACGTCGGTGCGCTCTTCGCCAACCCGGCCGGCCTCGAGCAGGTGCGCGGCACCGAGCTGCTCTTCTTCCACGCGGAGCTGCTCGCCGATACCCGCTACGAGTACGTCGGGCTCGTCCAGCCCCTGGGCGCCTACGGCACCCTCGGCCTGGCCGGCACGCTGCTCAGTTCGGGCGAGTTCGAGCGGAGCAGCCTGCTCGCCGACAGCGACGAGACCTTCGATGAGCAGCAGAACGCCATCCAGATCAGCTTCGCGCGCCGCTTCGGCAGCCTCAGCCTCGCCGCGAGCTACCGCAACGTCAACCAGCAGATCGCGGGCTACAGCGCCAGCGGCTCGGGCGTGGACCTGGCCGTCTTCAACCGCCCCCATCGGCTCTTCAGCTTCGGCCTGCTCATGCAGAACCTGCTGCCGCCCAAGCTCACGCTCGATCAGACGCCGGAGACCTTCCCGCTCACCCTGCGCCTGGGCGGCGCGCTGCACCTGCAGAACGGCCGCTGCCTGACGACGCTGGACCTCGTGCGCGTCGGCGACGCGCCGCTGGTCCTGCAGGCCGGCAGCGAGCTGTGGGTGCCCGGCGGCTTCGCGCTGCGCAGCGGCTGGGACACCCAGCGCGGCAGCTACGGCGCGGGTGGCGGCTACCGCAACGGCCCCTGGCAGCTGGACTACGCCGTCGCGGACACGGAGATCGGCCTCTCCCACCGCCTCAGCTTCACCTGGCGCTTCGGCGTCGCCACGGGCATCAGCCTGCGCAGCGATGCCACGCGCTTCTCGCCCAGCGGCGAGCGCAACCAGGTCGAGCTGAAGCTGAGGAGCCAGTTCCGCGGCAAGGCGAAGGGCTGGGAGCTGGCCATCCTCGACGGCGGCGGCAAGCCCGTGCACGGCGCGCGCGGCAGCAAGGAGCCGCCGGCCACCTACACCTGGGACGGCCGCGACGACGACGGCCGCCTCGTGTCGACCGGCAACTATCGCGTCGTGGTCGTCGTCCACGACGAGTACGGCGACCCCTGGTCGCAGGAGATCGCCGTCGAGATCCGCGACTACGATCCGGCCCTGAAGACCCCCGTCCAGCTCGAGGTGAACTGAGGTGCGCTCCATGTGGAAAGGACTCCCGCTGCTCGTCTGCGCGCTCGCCGCGCTGGCCCCCGCGGCCGGCGCGCAGGAGACGGCAGGCGCGCTGATCGACGCCGCCGACCTCCTGCTGGCCAAGGACGGCGCGAGCATGGCGGCCGTGGACGCCTATCGCGCCGTCTGCCAGAAGTTCGAGCACTCCGAGCACGCTGCGCGCGCGCGCACGATGGCCGCCGAGTGCCTCTGGCGCCTGGGTGACCTCAAGGCCGCCGATGCCGAGTTCGCTCGCGTGCCGAGCGCCACGGGCGCCACCCCCATCCTGCGCGCGTCCGCCGAGCTGCGCCGGGGCCAGTGCGCCTTCGCGCTCGCCGACTTCCCCCGCGCCGCGCTGCACTTCGGCGCCGTGGCCGGCGGCGAGGGCGGCTATCTCGCTCGCGACGCGCAGCTCGCCCTCGCCCAGACCTGGGTGGCCCTCGGCGAGTGGGAGGACTTCAAGGCGACCGCCGATCGCCTCGTCGCCGCCTGGCCGCGCTACGGCGAGCGCCCAGAGCTGCGCTTCGCCTACGGCGTCTACCACTACCAGCGCGGCGAGCTGGCAGCCGCGCGCGCCCAGTTCCAGCAGGTGGAATCCGAGCGGGCTCGCTACTACACGGCGCGCACCCTGGCCGAGGAAGGCCAGCACCTCAAGGCCATCCAGCAGTTCCGCCAGCTCCTCGTGCGCTACCCGGAAACCGCCCTCGCCGAGGACGTGCGCTTCGCCATCGCCGAGTGCTTCCTGCGCTCCGGCCAGCGCCAGCTCGCGCGCAGCGCCTTCGAGGACGTCCTCGCCGCCCACCCGACCAGCGAGCACGCGCTTGCGGCGCGCTTCAAGCTGGCGACGATCCTCTTCCAGGACGAGGACTACGCCCGCACTCTCGACAGCCTGGCCGCCCTGCTCGCCGACGCCCCCGCGGCGGATCCCCTCCGCGAAAAGGTGCTGATGCTCCAGGGCCTCGCCTACTTCCAGCTCGGCCGCGAGAGCGAGGCGGATCACGCCTTCAGCGCCATCCTCGGCGCGTTCCCCAAGGGCCTCACCAGCTCGAGCGCACTCTTCAGGATGGTGCACCACTACGCCCGGGGCGAGAACTGGAACCAGAGCATCGGGCTCGGGCACATGTTCATGGATCGCTACCCGGGCGATCCGCTCGCCGGGCGCGTGCAGCTGATCCAGTCGCTCGACCAGATCGAGCTGGGCAATCTCGGTCCCGCTCGCGAGCTGCTCGGCAAGCTGCTCGACCAGGCGGCCGGCACCGACCTCGGCGAGAAGGCGCTCTTCCTGCTCACCTGGTCTTATCATGAGGACGGCGACCACGATCGCATCGTCACGAACTACCGACACCTGGCGCGGCGTCTCCTGCCCACGCCGAACCCCTGGCGCGCCCACACCTACTAAAAGATCGCCGAGAGCTACTTCGAGCTCGGTCTCTACCAGGACGCGGCCGACCTCTACCGCCTCGTGCTGAACGACTACCCATTCAGCGATGCGGCGCCCTACGCCCTGCAGGGCATGACGGCCAGCTACAGCCAGCTCGGCGAGGACCAGAAGGCGGCCCTCGAGCAGGAGCGCTACCTGCTCGTCATCAGCAACGAGGCGAGCGAGAATCCGGCGAACGCGCTGGCCGCCGCGGGCATGCACTTCAACCGCAAGGACCACAAGCAGGCCCTGGCGCTCTACGACGAGTTCCTCGCCACGCAGCCCACTGGCGTGGAGTGCGCGCAGGCGCTCTACCAGTCCGGCGAGTGCCTCTACGCGCTCCAGTACTACGAGGACGCCGTCGCGCGCTGGCAGCGCGTCATCGCCGAGCATCCCGACTACGCCGACCTGCCGGGGGTACTGGGCAAGCTCGCGGACACCCTCTTCGGCCTTAAGCGCTACGACGAGGCGCGCGCCATCTACGGGGATCTCGCGGCCCGCTACCCGGAGGCGCCCGCGGCCGAGGAAGCGCTCTTCAACCAGGCCAACTGCGTCTACAACGCGGGCGACTACGACAGAGCCGCCGCGCTCTTCAGCGCCTACCTGACGGCGCACCCGGCCGGGCTGCGCGCCCTCGACGCGCAGCAGGCGGTCCAGGCTTGCTTCCTGCGCAGCGGCCGGGACATGCTGGCCTACGTCGAGCAGAACCCAGACGCGACCTTCGCCGCGGAGGTGCTCTGGGAGCAGGGCAGCGAGGCCTTCCGCGAGCAGCGCTACGCCGAGGCGGCGCAGCGTCTGGAGGCGATCACGCTGCGCTATCCCAACGCGGAGGTCGCTCCGGACGCGCTCTTCTACCTGGCCGAGTCGCGCTTCGCGCTCGGCGATCTCGACGGTGCGCGCGTCTGCTTCGAGAACTTCACGGCGACCTACCCCGATCGCCCGCTGGTCGCCGCGGCGCTGCTCAAGGCGGGGCACATCCTCTACAGCCAGGAGAAGTACAGCGAAGCGGCCGGCCACTTCCTGATCCTGGCCGACCAGTATGCGAGTGACGCGCTGGCCCCCCTCGGGCTCTTCAACGCCGGGCTCTGCTACCGGCAGCTCGAGCAGTGGGGCAGCTTCCTGCGCAACGGCGAGGACTTCCTGAAGCGCTACCCCGAGCACGAGCGGCGCCTGGAGCTCGAGCTGCAGATGGCCGACGTCTACCAGAACGAGACGGGCGACGCCGCCGCCGCCCTCGCCCGCTACGAGGCGCTGGCGCAGCGGCCGGATGCGCCCTCCGTGCTGGTCCACTACCAGCGCGGCGAGGCGCTCAGCAAGCTCGGTCGCACCGACGAGGCGCTCGCGGCCTACGCCCTCGCGGCGGACAGCCCGAACGCGCTGGCCGACGACCACGGCATCGCAGCGCTCGCCCGCATCGCCTCGCTCAAGGAAGAGGCCGGGGACCTCGCCGGCGCGCGAGGCGCCTATCAGCGCATCGCTCAGAATCCCCACAACGCCGAGTGGGCGGCGCTCGCCCACGATCGCATCACCGCTTTGGACCAGGACCAGCAACAGGCGGGCGCCAACTAGAGCCCGGAAGGATCCGCAAAGGAGAGGGAATGCTCACGGACAACAACATGATGGTGATGTTCTTCAAGAGCCAGACGATGCTGGTGCTCATCGCCTGCAGCGTCGTCGTGGTCACCTTCGCGCTGGAGCGCTGGATCTACTTCCTGCGCACGCGCTACTCGGCGCGCGAGTTCAAGGCGACGATGCGCAAGCAGCTCTCGCGCAACCAGCTCAGCGAGTTCTCGCGCTACTGCGAGCAGGGTAGCGGCTCGCTGGGCCGCATCATGGCCGCCGCGGTCGAGAATCTCAGCGCGGGGCGCGAGCAGGTCGACCAGATCCTCGACACCGAGATCGAGAAGGAGCAGATCAAGCTCGAGAAGAACCTGGTCATCCTGGGCACGCTGGCCAACATCGCGCCTCTGCTCGGGCTCTTCGGCACGGTGGTCGGCATCATCCGCGCGTTCCGCGACATTGCCATCACGGGCAGCGGCGGCTCCTCGGTGATCGCCATGGGCGTCTCGGAGGCGCTGCTGACCACGGCCGCCGGCATCGTGATCGCCGTGATCGCAACCGTCTGCTACAACTACTTCACGCGCACGATCCGCGTGCGGGCCACCGACGCCGAAGACGCGCGCAACGACTTCTGGAAGTACGTCAACAGTCGGCCGGTGCAGTGATGGCGCGTGCCCGAGCGAAGCAGCTCCCCGGCATCGCTGAGGCGAACATCGTTCCTCTCGCCGACGTGGTGACCACCCTCATCGTCGTCTTCCTGATGACGATGCCGGCCCTGATGTGGTCGGGCATCCAGGTCAACGCCACGCGGGCGGCAAAGACGGAGACCGTCGTCCGCAAGGAAAACAGCGCCGAGGACAAGCTAACGGTGCTGGTCACCGCCGGGAGCATCCAGGTCGACGGTCGCCACGTCGACCTCGCCGAGCTGGGCCGCCTCGCCCGCGAGCGGCTCGCCGCCAGCGCGGATCGCACGGTGATCGTGGTGCCCGAGGCCGACGTGCGCCTGGGCAACGTGGTCACCGTGATGGACGTCCTCAAGCAGAACGGGGCCAAGGGGCTGGCGCTCCTCGGCCGCGCGAAGGAGCAGTAGTCGTGCGCAGGATGCACACCGGTCTGCCCGAGCCGAAGACGGACGTGGTGCCGATCATCAACGTCGCCCTCGTCGTCGTGCTCACCTTGATGGTGATCAGCCCCTTCCTCAACAACAGCGAGTCGGCGGTGGACTTGCCGGACGCCGCGGCGACCGAAACCGAGGATCAGGACAAGATCGAGGTCGTGCTCACGCGGGAAGGGGCGATCGCGGTCGACGAGTTGCCGGTGACCCAGGCCGAGCTGGAGCCGACCCTCAGCGCCATCTTCGCGCGCCGGCCCAGCAGCATGGCCGTGATCAAGGCCGACGAGGGCATCGCCTACGGCGACATCGAGCTGCTCCTGGCCGCCGTGCAGCACGCCGGCGCGCCGCGCATCGCCCTCGCCACCGAACAGAAGAAAGTCGAGGCCACGCCTTGAGCGCCCGCGCCACCCTCTCGGCCGCGCCGCGCGCCTGGCGGCGCATCCGCTCGGACACGAACCTGGGCTTCGTCCTCTCCCTGGGCCTGCACCTGCTGCTCTTCCTGCTCCTGGGCAGCTTCAGCGCGCGTCGGATGACCCAAGGCGAGAAGCTGACCGAGATCGCCTACATCGAGCAGCGCTACGGCGAAGCCGTGGCGAAGAAGGTCAGCCTGGCGCCCGAGAAGCTGGCGCCGGCCGTGACGACCACGCCGGCCGAGACGCCCCAGCTCGAGGGCTCGCTCTTCGCCAAGGACAAGCCGACGGGTGCGCCGGCCGGTCCGGAGCTGGCCGCGCCACCGCCGCCGCTGCCCACGCCGCGCGAGGCTCCCAATCCCTTCACGGCGCCCACGCTCACCTCGCGGCAGCGCCGCAGCGAGGCCCCGGCGCTGCCGCGCGTCAGCGAAGAGCAGCTGCTGCTCAGCGCCGGCCTCACCGACAATCCGCGCCGTGTGCTGATGGGGGCGGAGGACGTGAATCTCAAGGGCAAGGTGCTCGTCGGCCGCAGCTCGCGCCTCGGCGACGATGCTCTGTTCAAGGTGGAGTCCGGCGAGGCGCCCGCGCTGGCGGGCGGCGCCCTGACCCTCGCCGTGCCGGAGGGCGGCCTGGTCGGCGGCCATCCTGAGCTCGTCGGCGGCCAGCTCGCGGAAGGCAAGCAGGCCTACCGGGGCGCGCTGCCCGGCGGCAACCTCGTGGCCAAGGATGCGAGCCGCGAGCGGCTCACCGCGCTCTCCTCGCTGCAGGTCGGCGGCAAGAGCCCCGCCGGCGACGAGCTGGCGGGCACGGGCATCGCCGAGCCGGGGCGCGGCGCCGGTCTCATCTCCCGCGGCGGCAGTGACGCCGTGACGCGCGGCGGCAGCCTGCTGCCCCGCCGCGAGGGCAGCGAGGCGCGCCCGGCCCCGGCCGTCCCGCGCAGCATCGAGCCGGAGCGGCCGGCCGTGGCGGCCGCAGCCGTGCCGGCCCCGACGGCGGGCCCCGGCGGCGCCCAGGCCGAGAAGGACGTCTCGATGACCCTCAGCGGGCCCATCCTCGACCGCGAGGTGCTGGCCTCGCAGGCGCCGAGCTACCCCGCTGCCGCCAAGCAGCAGGGCTGGCAGGGCACCGTCAGCGTCTACTTCACGGTGCGGCCGGACGGCACTGTCAAGAAGGTGCTCATCGAGAAGGCCAGCCCCCACCAGGTGCTCGACGAGGCGGCCAAGCGCTGCCTCGAGCACTGGCGCTTCAGTGCCCTGCCGACCGGCGCCACCGCCGAGCAGTGGGGCGTGCTCACCATCGTCTTCAGGCTGCGCTGATCGCGGAGGCCGCCATGCGCTCGACACTCGCCCTGTTCCTGCTCCTGCTCGCGGCTGCCGCCGCCCCCGCGCTGGCGGAGGGCGCCGCGGCCGCGCCGCCGGTTACCGTCCAGCAGATGGAGGTCGTGGACGACAACGAGTTCCGCGTGCAGGTCGAGAAGACCGAGCTGGACTACCACCCGCGACCGGAGGACCTGGACGACGGCAACACGGACGTGGAGCGGCTCCTCTTCGAGTACGCGCCGCTGGAGAGCTTCAACCCCTACCTCTTCGACAGCGAGCGCGTCGATTGCCCGGTGATCCCCGACTTCGGCAGCCGCGCGGTGACGCGGGCGCCGGTCACCACCTTCCGCACGGAGTTCGCCGCCAGCGCGGACGTCAAGCACTGGCGGCTGGACATCACGGACTACCGCGGCGAGGGCTTCCGGCGCCTGGAGGGCGACGGCGTGCCGCCGCTGGAGCTGGCCTGGGACGGCCGCAGCGACCACGCGGAGATGCTGCGACCCGGCTTCCCCTACTCCTTCCTCTTCACGATCGAGGATTCGGGCACGAACCGCTACCAGTACGCCGGCAGCACCTTCGTCCTGCCCACGCTGGCCTACGGCGAAGGCAAGAACCTGCGCATCGAGGCGGCGGGGGCCGAGTTCTTCGTCACGCGGGAGGCCAAGCCGCTGCCGGCGGCGGAGCGGCGCATCGACCGGCTCTTGCGGGAGATCCTGGAGGCGCCGGATCGCGCCATCCGCGTCGAGGCGCAAGCCGAATCGGCGGCGGTGGCCACGGCGCGCGCCCAGTGGCTGGCCGAGCGCCTCGAGGAGCGCTTGCTGCTCGCCGACGGCCAGGTTGCCTTCGAGGGCCGGAGCTACAAGGGGAACCCGCCCGGTCGCGACGGTCTGCTGCGCGTCACCCTGCTGCGCGACCACAGCGGCCGCTAGCAGGGCGGCACGGGCACTGCCTAGCGCATGAGCCCCATGGCGTCGCGGGCCTCGCTCAGCACCTCGCGGGCGATGCGCCGGCAGCGCTCCGCCCCCGCCGCGAGCACCTCGCGCACGCGCTCCGGGTGCTCCGCGAGCGTGCGATAGCGCTCGCGGACCGGCGCGAGCTGGGCGTCGATGTTGTCGGCCAGCACCCGCTTGCAGTCGAAGCAGCCGATCCCCGCGCTGCGGCAGCCCGCGGCCAGCTCGGCCCGCCTGGCCTCGTCGGTGAAGGCCTTGTGGATCGTGAAGAGGTTGCAGTCCTCGGGCTCGCCCGGATCGCTTCGCCGCACGCGGCGCGCGTCGGTGACGGCGGGCCGGAGCTTCTCCCAGATCTCCTCCGGGCCGGCGAGCATGGCCAGCGTGTTGCCCAGGCTCTTGCTCATCTTGGCCTGGCCGTCCAGGCCGAGGATGCGCTTGGCCGTACTCAGCAGCGGCTGCGGCTCCGGGAAGACCTCGCCGTAGCGCGCGTTGAAGCGGCGAACGATCTCGCGCGCCAGCTCCAGGTGCTGGACCTGATCCTCGCCCACCGGCACGAGTTCCCCGCGGTAGAGCGAGATGTCCGCCGCTTGCAGCACCGGATAGCTGAGCAGGCCGACGTTGATGTTCTTCCG
>VGXI01000106.1 GCA_016873475.1 bacterium
ATCTCTTTGTCCGAATCTCGACATGTGACGTCATACCAGGGATTTCGGTGTCACCCCTTTCGCGGGGCGGCCCCCTCTGCCATCATAGGGAGCGGGCCGCCGTGCCGCGGCCCCTTCCCCCCGCCCAGGAGCCTCCGTGCCGAACGCCAAAACCCGGACCGTCACCGTGAGCGGCATCGAGGCCGCGCAGCGCAGGCACGCGCACGAAACGCCCGTGCCCGACTTCGATCAAGCGCGCTTCGAGGAGACCGGCTGGCTCACCGCCATGCTGCTCAGCCTGCTCGGCAACTACTCGCAGACCGGACACTTCGGCGGGCCGCTCGCCTACACGCCCTTCGTCGTCAGTGCGCACCTGCTCGGCCCCGCCCTCGGCGGCCTGCGCTATGATTACCGGCGGCCTAAGCATCCTTACAGTGACAAGTTCATGCTGGCCGGCGGGCACAACGCGCCCGTCACCTATGCGCTCTGGATCCTGATGGGCGAGGCGCTCGCCCGCGCCCACGCCCGCACGGGCCAGTCGCGCTACGCGGCGAATCCGGCCACCAGCATGCTCGCGATCGACGCCCTCGGCTTTCGCCGCAGCGCGGGCGCGCTGAAGACGCTCCTCGCCGAGCGCGACCTCACCGATCACCCGCTCTTCGCTCAAGCAAAGAAGCGCGGCATCCGCGCGCTGGCCGGCCACTCCGAGTCCACGGACCTCACCAACGACGTCAACAGTGGCCCCTCGGGTGTGGGGATCGCGACCGCCGCCGGCAAGGCCGCGTTCTGGGACTTCATGGGCGCGCCGCTGGGCACGCCCAAGATCCTGGCCATCGAGGGCGAGTTCGCGCTGACCTCCGGCCACTCGCAGGAGTTCAAGACGCAGGCCGTGGCGCAGAAGGTCGGCAAGCGCCTGCGCGTGCTGCTCTCCTACAACAACGCGGGCATCGACGACGAGCTGGTGGGCTCGGTCATCGGCCCCGAATTCAAGGGCTACGATCTGGCGAATCAGTGGGCGAGTTACGGCTGGAACGTCTTCGCGATCGAGAACGGCAACGACACCGCACAGATCGCCGCCGCCTTCAAGGCCATGGAGGACGCCGACCCCGCCGACCGCCGCCCGCAGATCCTGATCGGCAAGACGCTCAAGGGCTGGTGGCCCGGCATGGTGAAGGGCGAGATCCCCGGCTTCGGCAAGGCAGTAGTGGACCACGCCTCGCACCCCTACGCCTTCCCGATGAACGGCGACTACTTCCGCGCCCTGGCCGCCACCTTCGAGCAGCGCTTCGGCGTCGCCTTCGAGGGCCTGGCCGCCGGCGCGATCAAGGACGACCGCGAGCGCCTGCTCCAGTTCAAGCGCAACGTGGACATCGCGCTCTCCGTGCTGGACGGCCCGCTCGGCCAGTGGCTGGCCGATCGCCTCCTGAGCATCGGTGAGGGCCTCACTGACGAGCTGCCCCTCAAGCGCCGCGCCCCGCGCGATCCCTTCCGCGATCCGCGCCTGGCCGTGGCCAAGCTGCCCGTGGAGCCGCAGTCGCTCACCGTGACCGATCCCGCCACGGGCCAGACCGCCGAAGTGAGCGTGCGGCTCTTCGAGCCCGCCGGCAAGGTGGCCGGCGCGCGCCGCGCGATCTCGGAGATCTTCAAGTGGTTGAACGCAGTCACCGAGGGCCGCTTCATTGCGATCGCCGCGGACCTGGCCGGCTCGATCAACGTCGAGAAGAGCGCCCTCTTCGGCCGCTACGATCCGGTGGCCAACCCCGGTGGCACCCTGCACCGCGCCGGCATCCAGGAGGCGGCGAACGCGCTCACGGCCATCGGGCTGGTCAGCCAGACGGCCTCGCTGGACCCGGCCGAGCATGACGGGGTCTGGGCCCTCAGCGGCACCTACGGCGCCTTCACGCCGCTGATGTACTTGCCCGCCCGCGTCTGGAGCCAGCAGAACCAGGACAGTCCCTTCCGCGTGGGCGTGCTGCACATCCTTGCCGCGCACTCCGGCCCCGAGACCGCGGCCGACGCGCGCACGCACTTCGGCATCTTCTCGCCGCAGGTCTGGTCGCTCTTCCCGCGCGGGCAGGCGATCCGGCTCAGCTTCTGGGACTACAACGACGTCGCGCCGGGCTACTTCGCCGCCGCGGCCATCGCCGCCCGCGAGCCCGAAGTCGGCATCATCGTGCTCGAGGTGGCGCGGCCGGACTTCCCCGTCGCCGACCGCTCGCGCTTCGCCGACACGGACCTGCGCGCCGCGGCCAAGGGCCTCTACGTGATCCGCGACTTCGCGCCCGGCAAGCCGCGGCACGGCTACGTGGTGGCGCAGGGCTCGAGCTCCACCTTCAACCTGCTCGCCGCGCTGCCGCGCCTGGAGGCCGCGGGCGCGAACGTGAAGGTGATCGCCGCGGTCAGCGAGGAGCTCTTCGCGCGCCAGAGCGCCGCCTATCGCGAGAGCGTGCTGCCGCCCGGCGCGGTGAACGACCTGATGCTCGTCACCACGGGCACCAAGCGCCTGCCGCCCCTGGCCGGCCTCGGCCCGCTCACCGAGGAGTACTCGCTCACCGCCGACCAGGAGGACCGCTGGCTCACCGGCGGCACCGAGGCCGACGTCATCCGCGAGGCGGGCCTGGACGAGGAGTCGATCTTCGCGGGCGTCAAGCGCTTCGCGGTCGAGCGGCCGCAGCGCCTGGCCAGGCAGAAGGAGTGGCTCGGCGGGCTCGACTAGAGCCGGACGGAACCCGCCGGGCGGCCCGCTCGTAAGCGCCGCGTTTGCCCCGCCCTAGCCCGCAGGAGCCCGCGATCCCGATGACCGCCAACGACGCAGGCGGCGCGCTGCGAAGCGCCTGGGTGGCGGCCGTGATCGTCTCGCTGCTGCTGCACGCGCTCCTCGCGGTCGGACTGAAGCACTTCGCGCCCCTGGCCGCCCGCCACGGCGCGCTGCCGCCCGACGCCGAGTTCATCCCGATCGACCTCGCCGATCTGCCCTGGCCCGCCGCCGCCGAGCCGGCCTCCCTGCCCGCTGCGGACTCGCCGCGCGAATTCACGGAGCTGCCGGCCGACCGCGCGGACGTGCCGCCAGCGCGCGCGGACTTCCTCAGCAACGTCGACAGCCGCGCGCGGGACCTGCTGCCCGGCGGCGAGGACGGCGCGCTCCCGCACAGCGCAGGCCGTGCCGAGCTGCCGCAGGTGGCGATGACGCCGGGCGCCGGCGCTTCCGCTGAGGCCGACCCGCCGCAGGCCGCCGCGGCGAGTCCCGCGGCCGCGCAGCCTCCGGGCAGCGAGGCGGTGCAGGGCCCGAGCGGCGAGGCGGCGACCGGCGATGCGCAGGCGGAGGTTTCTCCGAATGGCGAAGGGCTGCGGCGCCTGGAACTGCCTCGCCAGGGCAGCCCGACCGGTACGGACCCGCTCGCCGCCTTCCGCCGCTTCGATCCCTCGGCGCTGGAAGCGGTGCCCACCCCGAGCGCGGGCGCGCGTGCGGCGGCGCCCGGCAACGCGGACATCGCGCAGGAGGGCCTGGCCAGTCCCGACGGCAACGTGCGCCTGCTCGGTGAGGTCAGTCTGAACACGAGCGCCTGGGTCTACGGCTTCTGGATGCAGCGCTTCCGCCGCGCGGTGGAGGCGCACTGGCATCCGCCCTACGCCTTCCAGATCGGCGTGATCAAGGGCTGGACCCTGGTTGCGCTCGAGGTCTCGCGCACGGGCGCGCTGCTGCAGCTCGAGGTGCAGGGCGAGGAGGGCCACTGGACACTGCGCGACGCGAGCGTGGCCGCCATCAAGGCCGCGGCGCCCTTCGAGCCGCTGCCGGCCGACGCGCCGGAGCCGTCCATCCGCCTGCAGATCCGCATGATCTATGAAGATTACAGGCGCTAGGAGATCGAGGAAAGGGCTACCCGCGCCTGACTTGCCAGGTGACAAGGACATGCAGATTGCGTAGATCTTAGGCATGAAGTACCGGATGTACGTGGATGAAGTCGGCAACTCAGATCTCAAGGCGTCTTCGGAACCGAACCACCGCTACCTCAGCCTGACGGGTGTCATTCTGGAGCTAGGCTACGTCGACGCCAAGGTCTTCCCTGCACTTGAAGACCTCAAGCGTCGCTATTTCGGCTCGCATCCGGACGATCCTATCGTCCTCCACCGCAAAGAGCTGCTTAACCGCAAGCCGCCCTTCATGGCCCTGAGGGATCCTGAGGTGGCGCTGCGATTCGATCGCGAGTTGCTCCTGCTTCTCGGCGATCTTGAGTACCGCGTCATCACCGTTGTGATCGACAAGCGGGAGCAGGTTGAGCGCTATCAAACCTGGCGGTATGATCCCTACCACTACTGCCTCAAGGTTCTGCTCGAGCGATACGTGCTCTGGCTTGGGCGGAATCGCGCGCAGGGGGATGTGATGGCAGAGTCGAGGGGCGGATGGGGGAGTTCGGGGCGAGAATCGCAGCGCTGCTCGAAGCCGGCAAGTACGACCGAAGGGGGCGAGGCGGGATCGATGGCTGGGGGCGCAAGCTCCTGCCATGAAAAACGGCCCCGAAGGGCCGCGAAGGCATCAACCTTCCACCTCCAGTCGCCTGGATTGCTGATAATCTAGCATGGCAGAATCCCCTTGGCAACAGCGAAGATCTGCGTTGAGGCTGCGCTAAGCCGCCCTACTGCGCCGCCAGCGCCGCCAGGATCTCGGGGATGTTCGGCTCCACGAGCCAGATGTCGCCGCTGCCCCCGCGATCGCTCGCGAAGGCGATCGTGCTCCCGTCCGGCGACCAGCTCGGCGCGTCGTCGCTCGCGAGATCGGCCGTGAGCTGAACGCTGCGATTGCCGCCCGCCGCCGGCATCACCCAGAGATCGCAGTTGCGGCCCTCGCAGCGCACGAAGGCGAGCAGCTTGCCGTCGGGCGAGAGCGCCGGGCTGCGCAGCACGGCGTCCGGCTCCGCGAGCAGCGGCAGACCGCCCTCGCCATCCGCGCCGACCAGCCAGATCGCGCTGCGCGTCGACTCCAGCTCGCGCACCACGATGTAGAGGCTCCGCCCGTCGCGCGACCAGCAGCCGGGGATGGGCAGGCTGCCCTCCTCGCAGAAGGCCGCCGTCAGCCCGGCCGTGGCCGGCTCGTAGATCCACACGGTGTCGTCGGCGCGAAAGGCGATGGCGTGGCCGTCGGGCGACCACTTCGGCTTGCCGCCCTTCGCGAGCGCCACCCCCGGCGGCAGGAGGCGCAGCGGCTCGCCGCCCGCGGCCGCGACCACCTGCAGGCAGTTGCCGTAGTCGCCGTCGAAGACGATCAGGCTGCCGTCGGGCGACCAGTCCGGATGCTCGCCGATCACGCGCGTGAGCTGGCGCGGCTCGCCGCCCAGCGGCGAAATCAGCCAAAGACCCATCAGCGGCGAGTCGGGATCCTGCGGCGTGCGCGAAAAGAGGATCTGCGCGCCGTCGGGCGACCAGCAGGGGAAGCCCTCCTGTACGAGGTCGCGCGTGAGTTGGCGCACGGGGTACTCGAGGGCGCCGGCGGCGCCGGCGAAGGCCAGGCAGAGGGCCGCGGCCCCAGAGCGACGGCGCATCCCGCACCTCCCGGTTCGAGACGCTCTCACCCCGATCGCAGTATACCCGCATCCCGCAATCACTGCCAAGGGCGAGCCGCGTGTCGGCCCCTCTGCGGGCGCGGCCGGCGGCCGGCAGTTGCGAGTC
This sequence comes from bacterium, assembly GCA_016873475.1. Lineage (NCBI taxonomy): Bacteria > bacterium. The sequence continues at coordinate 5,644 of VGXI01000106.1, forward strand.
GGCGATTCCCTCGGGATTCCCCTTGCCGCTGCCCGTCCGCATTGACTAGAGTGCCCGCGATTCGGGATCGCCGTTCCCCTCACCGAATCGAGGGCCTTGGAGGCGAGGATCGCGCTCGAGACCGGCCTGTGCTTCACGGGCCGGCTGTTTGGGGCGCCGCGCGAGGCGGCGGGGGAGCTGGTTTTCCACACCGGGATGACCGGCTACCAGGAGATCCTCACCGACCCCAGCTACGCCGGCCAGATCGTCCTCTTCACTGCTCCCCACATCGGCAACTACGGCATCCAGGCTGAGGACTACGAGTCCGCGCGCGTGCAGCCCGTGGCCGTGGTGCTGCGCGACCACTGTCGCCGCAGCTTCCACCGGCGCGCCGAGCGCGGCCTCGAGGACCTGCTGCGCCGCGACGCCGTGCCCGCCCTCAGCGAAGTGGACACCCGCGCCCTCACGATCGCCGTGCGCGAGGGCGGCGCCTGTCGCGCGGCGATCGGCCTCGCCGAGCCGGCGGCGCTCGTCGCCCGCGCCCGCGCGCTGCCGGCGATGAGCGCCACCGACTGGGTGGCCCGCGTGAGCTGCCGCACGCCCTACGCCGTGCCGGCCGCGGCCGCGCCGCCCGAGGGCGGACCGGCCTTTCGCATCGCCGTGCTGGACTTCGGGGTCAAGCGCAGCATCCTCGGGCGGCTGGCCGCCGAGGGCATCGACTGCCGCGTGCTGCCCGCGCGCACGCCGGCCGCGGAGCTGCTGGCCGCCGGCTACGAGGGCGTCTTCCTCAGCAACGGGCCGGGCGATCCCGCCACGCAGCCCGCGCTCGTGGCGACCGTGCGCGCCCTGCTCGCCGCGGAGCTGCCGCTCTTCGGCATCTGCCTCGGCCACCAGCTCCTCGCCCGCGCGCTGGGCGCGGATACCGTGAAGTTGCCCTTCGGGCACCACGGCGCCAATCATCCCGTGCAGCGTCTCGCCGACGGCCGCGTGGAGATCACCAGCCAGAACCACAACTACGCCGTGCCGGCGGCCTCGCTGGCGGCCACCGCCGCGCGGGCCACACACTTGAGTTTGAACGACAACACAGTGGAGGGCCTGGAGCTGCCCGGCCGCCCGGTCTACTCGGTGCAGTACCACCCCGAGGCCGCGCCCGGCCCGCGCGACAGCCGCTACCTCTTCGCGCGCTTCCGCCGCGACATGGCCGCGCGGCGGAAGCGCGGGGCGGGGCGCGCCGCGGCCGCCCCCGCTTCCGGGCCCGCGCGCGGCGCCGCCCCCGGGGGCGAGCGCTGATGCCCCGCCGCGCTGACATCCAGAGCGTGCTCGTGCTCGGCTCGGGACCCATCGTCATCGGTCAGGCCTGCGAGTTCGACTACGCGGGCACGCAGGCCCTGAAGGCGCTACGCGCGGAGGGCTGCCGCACGATCCTGATCAACAGCAACCCGGCGACGATCATGACCGACCCCGCGCTCGCCGACGCCACCTACGTCGAGCCGCTGGTGCCCGCGGTGGTGGCGCAGGTGATCGCCGCCGAGAGGCCGGACGCCCTGCTCGCCACGGTGGGCGGCCAGACCGCGCTCAACCTGGCCCTCGAGCTGACGGAGTCGGGCGCGCTCGTGCGCCACGGCGTCGAGCTGATCGGCGTCGGCGCGGAGAGCATTCGCCTCGCCGAGGACCGCGAGCGCTTCAAGGCCGCGATGCAGGGGGCCGGCCTGCGCGTGGCGAAGAGCCGCCTCGTCCGCACGCTCGCCGAGGGTGAGGCCGCGTTGGCCGCCATCGGCCTGCCGGCCATCCTGCGCGCGAGTTTCACCCTGGGCGGCGCGGGCAGCGGCGCCGCGACCACGCGCGCGGAGTACTTCGCGCTCGTCGAGGCGGGCCTGCGCGCCTCGGCCGCGGCCACCGGCGGCAGCGGCGGGCTCGCGAGCGTTCTGGTCGAGGAGAGTCTGCACGGCTGGAAGGAGTACGAGCTCGAAGTCATCCGTGACGCGGCGGGCAACGGCATCGTCGTCTGCTCGATCGAGAACATCGACGCCATGGGCGTGCACACCGGCGACAGCGCCACCGTTGCGCCCGCGCAGACCCTCAGCGACCGCGAGTACCAGCAGCTCCGCGACGAGGCGCTCGCCGTGCTCGCCGCCGTCGGTGTCGTCTGCGGGGGCTCGAACGTGCAGTTCGCCGTGCATCCCGACACGGGCGAGTCCGTGGTGATCGAGATGAACCCGCGCGTCTCGCGCAGCAGCGCGCTGGCGAGCAAGGCCACGGGCTACCCGATCGCGAAGATCGCCACGCTGCTCGCCCTGGGCTACACCCTGCCCGAGCTGCCCAACGCAATCACCGGCGTGAGCAGCGCCTGCTTCGAGCCGAGCCTCGACTACACCGTGGTCAAGCTGCCGCGCTGGTCCTTCGAGAAATTCCCCGGCAGCGAGGACCGCCTCGGCACCAGCATGCAGTCCGTGGGCGAGGTGATGGCCATCGGGCGCACGTTCCGCGAGGCGCTCCAGAAGGCGCTGCGCAGCCTCGAGCTGGGCTACGAAGGGCTCGCGCGGCCGGCGGGCGGCGACGCGCCCGCGGGCGGGCCGGCAGGGGCCGCCGCGGCCGCGATCGCCCCCGGGGGCGAGTCGCGCGATCGCACAGCCCTCGCCGCTGCGCTTGCGCGACCCAACCCGCGGCGCCTGCTCGACCTCGCCGAGGCCCTGCGCCGCGGCTTCGATCCCGAGCAGCTCTGCCGCGCCACGGGCATCGACCCCTGGTTCATCGACCAGCTCGCGCGGCTCGTGGAGCTCGAAGGCCGCCTGCGCGGCTTCGCGCTCGCCGCACTGCCGCCGGAACTGCTCGGCGAGGCCAAGCGCGAGGGTTTCAGCGACGCCGAGCTCGCGCGGCTCGGCGGTGGTGCCGACGCACCCGCCCCCGGGGGCGGATCGAGCGGCGAAGCGACCCTGCGCGCGCGGCGCGCGGCGCTGGGCCTGATGCCGGTCTTCCGGCGCGTCGACACCTGCGCCGCCGAGTTCGCCAGCCGCACGCCCTACCTCTACTCGACCTGGGAGGAGGGCCCCTGCGAAGCGGCGCCGAGCGCGCGGCGCAAGGTGATCGTGCTGGGCAGCGGGCCGAACCGCATCGGCCAGGGCATCGAGTTCGACAGCTGCTGCTGCCACGCGGTCGGCGCACTGCGCGCGGCGGGCGTCGAGGCGATCATGGTCAACTGCAATCCCGAGACCGTGAGCACCGACTACGACACGAGTGACCGCCTCTACTTCGAGCCGCTGCGCCTGGAATCGGTGCTGGCGATCGTCGCGCGCGAGCGGCCGGAGGGCGTGATCGTGAGCCTGGGCGGGCAGACGCCGCTGGCCCTGGCGCGGCCCCTGGCCGAGGCCGGCGTGCGCATCCTGGGCACGCCGGTCGACGCCATCGAGGCCGCCGAGGACCGCGACCGCTTTGCCGCCCTCTGCGCGGAGCTGGCCATTCCGACTCCGGCCTGGGGCACAGCGGCCGATCCCGAAGCCGCGGTCGCGGTAGCCGCGCGCATCGGCTATCCGGTCATGCTGCGGCCGAGCTTCGTGCTCGGCGGACGCGCGATGCAGGTGGTCTACGACGAAGCCGCCCTGCGCCATGGCTTCGCCGAGGTCGCGCTCGTGAGCCCGGCGCACCCGGTGCTGCTCGACCGTTTCCTCGAACACGCCGTCGAGTTCGACCTCGATTGCATTGCCGACGGCGAGACCCTGCTGCTCGGCGGGATCATGCAGCACATCGAGGAGGCCGGCGTGCACAGCGGCGACTCCTGCGCGGTCTTCCCGCCGCAGCTCGTCACGCACGGGCAGTACGCGGCGATGCGCGCGATCGCGGCTCGCCTTGCGCACGCGCTGGGCGTGATCGGCCCGATGAACGTGCAGTTCGCCGTGCAAGACGGGCAGGTCTTCGTGCTCGAGGTGAACCCGCGCGCGAGCCGCACGCTGCCCTTCCTTGAGAAGGCCACCGGCCTTGCGCTCACGGCCGCCGCCACACGCGCCATGCTTGGCGAGTCCTTCGCCACGCAGGGCCTGCGCGAAGCCCCGTTGCCCGAGCGCTGCTTCGTCAAAGCACCCGTCTTTCCTTTCCGCCGCTTTCCCGCCAGCGACCGCCTGCTCGGTCCCGAGATGAAGAGCACCGGCGAGGTGATGGGCGTGGGCGCGGGCTTCGGCGAGGCCTTCGCACGGGCACAGCTCGGCACCGGCCAGGGCCTGCCGGTGGCAGGCACGGCCTTCCTCAGTGTGCACGACCGCGACAAGCCCGACCTGCTGCCGATCGCGCGCCAGCTCGCCGTGCTCGGCTTCGCGCTACTCGCCACCGCGGGCACGGCCGAGGCCCTGCGCGCACGCGGCCTGGCCTGCGAGCCCGTCGCGAAGGTGGGCGAGGGCTCGCCGCACATTGCCGAGCGCATCCTTGCGGGCGGCGTGCAACTCGTGATCAACACGCCCCTGGGGGCGGCCAGCCGCTACGACGAGCGGCCCATCCGCCACGCCGCCACGCTGATGGACGTCCCCTGCATCACAACGCTCGCCGGCGCGCGCGCGGCGGTGGACGGCATCCGCGCCCTGCGCGAGGGCCTCGGCCTGCCGCAGAGCCTGCAGGCCCTGCATGCCCTGCAGGCCACTCGCCCCCGGGGGCGGGCGGCTCGGGGATAGCCGGCGCGATTGTGCGCTGTGCGACCTGGTGCCAGACTCGCCCTCATGCCCATCGCGGGTCCGCTCGCGAAGCTGGAAGGATGCCCCGGCCATGCATACAGCTACACGCCAGGCGATCTACCTCGGCCAGGTGTTGCTGGTCGGCTTCGGCGTGCTTCTCCTGCGCGACGGACTTCTTGAGCGGACTTCCCTCTCAGCGGTCGGCGCCTATCTCGTCGAGGCGATCTGGTTCGTCCTTGTCATCGGCCTCGGCATCCTGCACCGAAGACTGGCCCCGCAACGTCGCTGGGCGCAGATGCTGCAGGCCGGGATCCTCGGCGGGAGCATCCCAACCCTGGTCGTCGGCGCCATGCATCGTTTCGGGACTGGTAAGTACTGGGGCTACTTCATCGTCGCCCTCTTTCTGGTCATCTTCATGGCCTCCTGGTCCATCTTGATGAAGCTGGAGAAGCCCCGGGCTCCGCAGCCTGGGACCTAGCTCTGCCACTCGCCCCCGGGGGCGGGTTGTGTTGCTTTCGCTGGGGGAAATCGTGGGAGGAGGAGCCGCCGGGGATTTTCTTCGCTCGCGCCCTTGACGGCCCTTGCAGGATACTATACATTCGTATCCCCCGCAAGCCTCCCGCCGCACTTTCCTGAGGAATTCCCATGGTCACCCGTGCCGAACGGGCCGCGCGGCTGCACGCCGCGA
>VGXI01000107.1 GCA_016873475.1 bacterium
CCCTCCGCCTCGCCGAGCTGCGTGAGCTTCTCGGCCGTCACTTCGCTGAAGTGGGGGATGCGGCTCGCCAGACAGGCGCGGGCGGGGCGGTCCCAGATCGAGAGACCCCGCGCGCGGGCAAGGCCGCGGATCTCGTCCTTTTCGAGCCCCGCCTCGGCGAGCGGCGCGCGCACGCGGTAGCGCCGCGCGGCGTCCGCACCCGGGCGTTCCTCGCCGAGGTCGCTGCGATTGCCCCCGTAGACGAGGGTCTGGAAGCCCTCCGCGGCAGCCAGGGCCTCCATGCGCTGGAAGAGCTCCTGCTTGCAGAAGAAGCAGCGGTCCGGCGCATTGGCGCGGTAGTCCGGGTTCTCCAGTTCCTGCGTGGCGAGCACGCGGACGGGAACGCCCTGCTCCGCGGCGAAGGCCAGCGCCTCGTCGCGCTCCCAGTTCGCGAGCGAGGCCGAATCGGCGAGCACGGCGGTGAGGCGCTCGCCCAGCACCTCGCGCGCGAGGACCGCAAGATAGCCCGAGTCCACGCCCCCCGAATAGGCGAGCAAGGTCCGGCCGCCTTCGGCGAGGATGCGCCGCAATTCGGATTCCTTCGCACGAAGCGCATCGTCGAGGGGCGTCAGCTGCATGGCCCTAGGTTAGCAAGAAGCGGGCGCGGCCGCCAGCACGGCGCTCAGGAGCCGGACGCTCGCAGCCGCCGCAGGGCGGCCACGTTCAGCTTGTGCTCAGCATAGGTCGCCGCGAAACGGTGACCGCCCTTCCCGTCGGCGACGAAGAAGAGGCTGCGGTCCCTTGGATCCGCCGCCAGGGGCGCGGCCAGGCTGGCCCGACCCGGGCTGCAGATGGGCCCCGGCGGCAGCCCCGTGTTCCGGTAGGTGTTGTAGGGCGAGTCCACGCGCAGGTCGCTGTAGGTGACGCGCAGGCGGCGCTCGCCCAGCGCATAGAGGACCGTCGGGTCGGCTTCCAGGCGCATCCCGCGCGCCAGGCGGTTCAGATAGACGCGCGCGATGCGAGGCCGGTCGTCGTCGAGACGGGCCTCGGACTCCACGATGGAGGCCAGGGTCGTCCAGGCCAGGACATCCTGCGGGTGGCCGGGTGGCGCGCTCGCGCGCAGCTCGCGCAGGGTCCGCGCGAAGGCGGCGAGCAGCGTCTCCACCACCGCTTCCGGCTGCACGGGGTACTCGAAGGCATAGGTGTCGGGAAAGAGGAAGCCCTCCAGGTTCGGCCGGCCGGCGAGGAAGTCGTGGGCCGGCCAGCGCCGCGGCTCGCGCACGAGACGCGCGACGGCCAGCGAATCCAGCGCCAGCTGGCGGGCGATCGCGCGCACGCTCTCGTCGAGCCAGAGGCCCTCGCGGAGCGTCAGGCGCAGCGGCTCCGTGCGGCCCGCGGTGAGCGCGCCGGCGATCGCCGCCGGGCTGCTCGGCCGCGCGAAGCGGTAGCGGCCGGCCTTGAGTCGCCCCGCGTCGCCGCGCAGGCCGAGACCCCAGAAGAAGGCCCGCGGCGAGCGCAGGACGCCCGCAGCGACCAGCTGTCGCGCGATCCCCCGCGAGCTGCTGCCCGGCGCGATGATCAGGATCGTGTCGGGCGCCGCGGCCGCCGGCGTGCGGCGCCAGGCGCGCTCGAGACCCAGCCCCAGCCCGCCCGCCATCAGCAGCAGAAGGACGAAGGCCCCCAGCCGGAGCCCGGCGCGTCGCCAGGGGCTCATGCCTCCTCTCCTTCCCGCGCCCGGTCGGGGTCGACCTGCGCGTCGAGCCAGGATTGCAAGATGAAGACCGCGGCCAGGCGATCCCAGTCGTGGCGCTCGCCCGGCGGGAAGCTGCGGCGCGCGGCGGCCGTTGTCAGGCGCTCGTCCCAGAGCTCCACCGGCAGGCCGAAGCGCTCGGCGAGGCGGGCGGCGAGGCGCCGCGCCGCGAGGGCCGCATCGCCCTCGCTGCCGTCGAGACGGCGGGGCAGGCCGACGACGAGCCGGGCCACCGCGTGCTGCGCGATGAGTTCGGCCAGGTGCGCGAGCAGACTGCCCCGGCCACGCACGAAGCTGGGCAGCCCCTGCGCCGTGATCCCCAGCGGATCGCTCAGCGCGAGGCCGACGCGCACACGCCCCGGATCGAGGCCCAGCACGCGGGGTCGCTCAACCAGCACGGCCACTCGATTCCGAGGCGATCAGGGAGACCGCCGTCGGCGGACAGCCCTGGAGCACGAGCAGCGTGCAGTCGTCCTCCGGCTCGCCGCGGGCGCTGAAGCGCGCGATGTCCGCCAGGAGCGCGGCGATCACGGCTTCCGGATCGCCGTTGAGCTTGCCCAGCGACTCCGCCAGCCGGTTGTCCGAGTACTGCTCGCCGGTCTCGTTCTCGGTCTCGCTCACCCCGTCGGTGAAGCAGACCAGACGGTCGCCGGCACCGAAGGGAATGCTGTAGGTCGCGAAGGGCAGGCCGGGAAAAGCGCCGAGCACGACGCCACCCTCCTGCAAGGGCACGGTGACGCCGCTCGCCCGCGTGAGCAATGGCGCCGGGTGGCCGGCCGAGGCGTACTCGAGCTGACCGGCTGCGCAGCGCAGGCGGCCCAGCCAGAGCGTGATGAAGCGATCGCGCGGGCTGTTCTCGTACATGATCTGGTTCAGCTCGCGCAGCACCTCGCCTGGCGGCAGCGCGCGCCGCACGATGCTGCGGAAGGAGGCCTGCAGCGCGGCCATCAGCATCGCCGCGGGAATGCCCTTGCCCGACACGTCGCCGATGACGAAGTAGAGCTCCTGCTCCGTCTCGTGCCAGTCGTAGTAGTCGCCCCCCACCTGGCGGCTGGGCCGGCTGTGGCCGGGCAGGCGCAGGCCGGGCAGGCGCGGCTTCTCCTTCGGCAGCAGGCCCGACTGGATGCGGAAGGCGAGCTGCATCTCCTCCTCGATGAGGCGCTTGTCGAGCAGCTCGCCGAGCAGGGCGAGATTGCGCAGGGCCGAGGTCAGCTGCGCGCCGAGCAGGATGAGGTGCTCGCGCTCGGCGCCGCGCAGGCTGCCGCCGCCCTCGCGCGGGCCGAGCAGCAGCAGGCCGCGGCAGCCGCCCTCGTCGACCAGGGCGAGCACCTGGTCCCAGACCGGAGACTCCGGCGGCTCGGGCAGCGCGTTGCGCCGCGACCAGGCGCGGAACTCCCGCCAGTGCAGGGGCTCGACGAGCAGGCGTAAGTGCTCGTGGTGGGCCGCCAGATCGCGGAACCACTGCGGATCGGGCGCCGCGCCCTCCGCGCGCGGGCACTGCCAGACCAGAAGCCGGCTGCGGTCGACGTGGAAGACGTCCAGCAACACGGGCGAGAGTGCGGCCTCCACCTCCTCGAGCTGGCCGACGTCGCCCAGGCGGGCGCCGAGCCGGCGCAGGGCGTCGCGCCGGGGATCGCCGCTGTGGCCGAAGAAGCGGCGATCGAGGACATCCTCGATCCGCGTCAGGAGCGGCTGGAAGAGGATGATCGCGAAGACGGTCAGCCCCGCCTCGAAGAGCGCGCCAAGGGTCCCGAGATAGGCCGTGAAGAGAGCCTGGAAGCGGCTGAGCAGGAACAGATAGAGCAGCGCGAGCAGCAGCGAGACGGCCACGTCGAGCACGCCGCGGCGGGCGAGCAGCCGGATGCGCAGGAAGCGGTGGCGGATCGCCGCGTAGGCGACCACTGCGCTCGAGAGGATCATCGAGGCCGCCAGCAGGTGCGGCTTGAGCGTCGCCGAGGGCTGCCCGCCGAGGAAGATCGGCAGCGCCTCCGCCAGGAGATAACCGGTCAGGGGCAGCGCGAAGCCGAGGCTGAGCAGGAGCCGCTGCCGGCGCAGGTTGACGCCCCGGCGCAGGTCCTCGCTGCGGGCGAGCAGAACGAGGGGGGTCAATCCCATCAGCAGGTTGACGCCGGGGAAGAGCAGCGAGTGCAGGGAGACGCCGAGGGACCAGATCGTGTCCAGCGCGGAGAGCTGCCCGCCGAAGCGGCTGGCCGTTTCCTGGACCGGGCCGAGGAAGGCCGAGGGCGCCACGCGCCGCACGGACAGGATGAGCAGCAGGTGCACGACGTGGGGCAGGTAGAGCAGCACGGGCAGCGCGCGGAAGCGGTCGAGGATCGCCCGCCGACGCGGGAAGACGAGGCTGAAGAGCAGCAGCGTCGGGAAGAAGAACTCCCAGGTGTAGGAGAAGCGGTCGAGGAAGCCGCCGAGGAGGACGATCTCGCCCTGGTCGCTCTTGGGCTGCACGAGACCGACGCCGGCGAGGATCGGCGCGATGCCGCCGAAGAAGAGCATGAAGGCGACGACGCGATGGAGCTGCTCGCCGCCGAAGCGGCGCAGGAGGCCGAGCCCCCAGACGAGCATCAAGGCGCCGGCGACGAAATAGATGACGGGCAGGAAGGTCTCAGGAGCCATCCCTGTCTCCCTGGCCGCTGGGGCTAGTGATCGGCGCCGCCGCTGACGGCCTTCTCCAGCTCGATCGTGAAGCGCCCGCTCTCATCGCGCCGCGTGCGCACGGCGTCCATGATCTCCCGCATGATGAAGATGCCCCGCCCGCGGGCGCCGAGAAACGCGGGATCCTCGGGCGAGGGCGCCGGCGCGCGCAGGCGCTCCGGCGGGAAGCCGGGGCCGCCGTCGCTGACCGTGATGCAGAAGCGCGTCTCGCTCAGCGCCAGCTCCACGCCGACGCGCAGCTCGCTGCGGAAGCGGTTGCCATGCTCGATGGCGTTGCTCACCGCCTCGATGCTGGCGATCGAGATCTGGTTCAGCTCCGCCTGGTCCCAGTCGAGCGCCTGGCCGATCTCCTGGAGGGCCGCATTGATGACGCCGAGCCAGCGGAAGTCGCTGGGCAGATCCCAGCGCAGCACGTCGACGCCATTGTTCTTGCTGCTCATGCTCTCGCCCCTACCCGCCCGATTTGCGCGACGGTCCTCACGAGCTGAAGCTCGCCAGGGCCTCTTCCTCGGTTTCGTAGGTCTCGAAGATGCCGGCCAACTTGGTCACCATGAGGATCGACTCGATGCGCCCGGAGATGTTCGCCATCTTGAACTGCCCCCCGGCGTCCTGCACCGAGGTGTAGCCCGCGATGAGGATGCCCAGGCCCGTGCTGTTGATCCAGCTCACCTTGCCCAGATTGATGAGGATCTGCTTCTTGCCCTCGTTGATGTGACGCTTCACCAACTCGTGGAAGGTGTCGGCATCGGGCCCGCCCATGACCTGCCCGCTGATTTCGAAGACCACTACCTGCCCCGCCTCGCGAGTCTTGACCTTCATGCGGCACTCCTTCTAGTCGTCTGGCATCGGGTGCGCGCACCCCAGCCGAGCCAGGGTTGCGCGCATGTCTGGCGGCAGCGGGGCCGTGAAGACCTGCAGCTCGCCGGTGAACGGGTGCTCGAAGCTGAGCCGCCAAGCGTGCAAGGCCTGCCGGCCGAGCAGCGCGAGCAGCTCGCGCTGCGTCTCGCGCTCCTCGCGCGATCTCCCCTCGGCGCGCACCCGGCGGCCGCCGTACAGGGGATCGCCGAACACGGGATGGCCGACATGCGCCAGGTGGACGCGGATCTGGTGCGTCCGCCCCGTCTCCAGCTCCAAGCGAATATAGTCGAAGCCCGAAAGGCTGTCTATGCGCGAGAAGCGCGTCCGGGCGGGGCGCCCGCCGTCCGGCCGCACGGCCATCCGGGGGCGCTGCCGCGGATCGCGGCCGATCGGCGCGTCGATGACACCGCTCGCGGTGGCCAGCTGCCCCCAGACCAGGGCCAGGTACTCGCGCTTGACCGCGCGTTCGGCGATCCGGGCGCTCAGGCGCCGCTGCGCGAGCTCGGTCTTGGCGACGAGCAACAGGCCGCTGGTGTCCTTGTCCAGACGGTGGACGATACCCGGCCGCAGGCGATCGCCGATGCCGGCCAGCCCCTCGAGATGGTAGAGCAGGGCGTGCACGAGGGTGCCCTCGCTGTGGCCGGCGGCGGGGTGCACGACGAGGCCGGCCGGCTTGTCGATCACGGCGAGCTGCTCGTCCTGGTAGAGAATGCTGAGCGGGATGGCCGTCGGCGTCAGGGTCAGGGGCTGCGGGGCGGGCAGACGGACCGTCAGCCGGTCCCCCGCACGCAGGCTCTCGCCCGGACGCGCGCGGCGGCCGTCGAGCTCGACGGCGCCGGCGCGGATGAGGCGGGCGAGTGCGCTGCGGCTGCGCTCGGCGAGCTGTTCGGCGAGGAAGACGTCCAAGCGCTGGCCGGCCGCCGCCGGCGGCACCGTGAAGCGCCGCTCCTCGCCGGCGGCCACCGGCGCTAGGCGCCGTCGGCGGGCGCCGCCGGCCGGGCCTCCGCCTCCGCGCGCAGCAGGCCGAGCACGATGAGCAGGGCGCCGATGCTGATCGCCGCGTCCGCCACGTTGAAGACGTACCAGTGCTTCCCGGCCACGCTCAGGTCGATGAAGTCGATCACGTGGCCCTCCGCGCGCAGACGGTCGACCAGGTTGCCCAGCGCCCCCGCGAAGACGAGGCTGAGGGGCAGCACGAGGCGCCGGCTCTGGCCGCGGCCGAGCAGGCCGAGGACCACGAGCAGGGCCGCCAGCTTGACGGCGATGAAGACGCCGCGCGCGCCGGCGAAGAGCCCGAAGGCCGCGCCCGGGTTGTCCACGCGCGTGATGCGCAGCATGCCGCCGAGGTAGCTGTCCCGCCACAGCCCGGCCGTGACAAGGTGCTTCGTCAGGAGGTCCACCGCCAGCACCGCGAGCACCGTCGCCAGGAAGAGCGCCCAGTCGGTGCTAGGCCTTTTCGAGCTCAACCGTGACCTCCTCGCCGGCCAGCTGATAGCGCTCCCGGGCGCCTGCCTCCGCGAGGCCCTCCGTCACGCTGAGGGCGAGGACCTCCTCGGCCAGGCGCTCGCCGTGCTCGGCGAGGGTCGCCCGCGTCCGTTCGCCGCCCGTCCAGCGCAGGCGGATGCGGTCGGAGACGGCGAGCCCGGCGCTCTTGCGCAGGTTCTGCACGCGATTGATCAGCTCGCGCAGCTGCCCCTCGCGCTGAAGCGCGGCGTCGATCGTCAGGTCGAGCGCGCCAGCCAGGGCGCCCTCGATGCCCACCGCGAAGTTCCCCAGCGGCTCGACGAGGAAGTCCAGCTCCTCGCGGGCGAGGCTGAATTGCTTGCCCTGCGCGCTCACGCTCAGGCTGCCCTCGCGGTAGCCCGCGAGCACGGCCGCGGGCGGCAGGGCGGCCAGGGCCTCGGCCACCGCCTTCATCGCCCCGCCCAGGCGCGGGCCGAGCAGCTTGAAGCGCGGCTTGACGACGAAGCGCATCCGCTCGCCCGGGTCGGCGAGCAGGTCGATCCGCTTGATGTTCAGCTCGTCGAGGATCAGCTCGCGCAGCGCCTCGTCGGCGAGCACGCGGGCGAGCGCCGGGCCGCCGCCGGCGACGGCGAAGCCGGGCAGGGGCTGGCGCGTGCGCTGACCGGAGAGGTTGCGCAGGGTGCGGCCGAGGCCGACCACGCCGAGCACGCCGGCCATCGCCTCCTCGAGCGCCTCGTCGCGGCGCGCGGGCTCGGAGCGCGGGTAGCTCGCCAGGTGGACGCTCCTAGCGTCGTCGCCCGCCAGATCCAGACCGTGCAGGCCGCGGTAGATCGCCTCGCTGAGGAAGGGAATGAATGGCGCGGCCAGGCGCACGCTGCCCTCGAGCACGCCCCAGAGCGTCTCGTAGGCGCCCGCCTTGTCGGGGCTCATCGCCCCCTTCCAGAAGCGGCGGCGGCTGCGCCGGACGTACCAGTTGCTCAGCTCTTCGTTGGTAAACTCGCAGAACCTCTTGGTGGCGCGCGTGAGGTCGAGGGCGTCCAGATCGGCCCGTGTCTCGCGCACCAGGGTCTCGAAGCGCGAGCGGATCCAGCGGTCGAGCAGGCTGAAGCTGGGCGTCGCGCAGCCGGGCGTCCAGCCGTCCAGCTCGGCGTACTGCGCGAGGAAGGCGTAGCTGTTGCGCAGGGTGCCCAGGGTCTTCGCGTTCATCTCGCGCGGGCCGCCGGTGTCGAACTTGAGCGCCGTCCACAGCGGCCCGGCTGTCGCCATGTAGAGGCGGATGGCGTCGGCGCCCTCGCTGTCGAGCAGCGCGAAGGGATCGACGCGGTTGCCCAGGGACTTGCTCATCTTCTTGCCCTGCGCGTCGACGACGTGCCCGCTGACCAGCACGCGCTTGTAGGGCGCCTTACCGCGCAGGAAGACACCGAGCGCGAGCAGGCTGTAGAACCAGCCGCGCGACTGGTCCACCGCCTCGCAGATGAAATCAGCGGGGAACTGGCCCGCGAAGCGCTCCTCGTTCTCGAAGGGGTAGTGCCACTGGGCGTAGGGCATCGCCCCCGAGTCGAACCAGGCGTCGATGACATCCGGCACGCGGCGCAGGCGCTCGCCCGTCTCCGGGTGCTTCAGCTCGATGGTGTCGACGAAGGGCTTGTGCGGGTCGAAGGGCTCGGCGAGCGGCGTGAGCGCCAGCTCGCGCAGCTCCGCGAAGCTGCCGACGCAGTGCGCGCGCTGGCCGTCCTCGCTCACCCAGATCGGCAGCGGCGTGCCCCAGTAGCGGCTGCGCGAGAGCGCCCAGTCGATGTTGCCCTTCAGCCAGTCGCCGAAGCGCTTCTCGCCCATCTCGGGCGGCACCCAGTCGACGGCGGCGTTCGCCGCGAGGAAGCGGTCGCGCAGCTCGGTCGTGCGGATGAACCAGGCGGGCTGCGCATAGAAGATGAGCGGTCCGTGGTCACGCCAGCAGTGCGGGTAGCTGTGCCGCACCTTCGCCTGCGCGAAGACCAGCCCGCGCGCCGTCAGCTCCCTGATGATCGGCGGATCGGCGGCCTTGAAGTCCAGGCCTGCAAAGGGCGTCGCCTCGGGGCGCACCTTGCCGTCGGGGCCGACGAGATCGACCATCGCCAGGCCCCGCGCGCGGCCGACCTCATAGTCGTCGGCGCCGTAGGCGGGCGCGATGTGGACGAGCCCCGTGCCGTCCTCGGCGCTGACGAAGTCGGCGAGGATCACCTCGGCGATGCGCTTGCCCCGGGGTGCCGGCGCGTAGTCGTAGAGGCGCCGGTAGCGCCAGCCGACCATCTCGGCGCCCTTCATGCGCCACAGCTCGTAGCTCGGCCGATCGCCGATCACGGCGGCGACGCGGTCGGCGGCGAGGATCACCGACTCGGCCTCGGCCTTCGGCGTGTCGGCGAGGCGCAGCTTCACGTAGGTCAGTTCGGGGTGCACGGCGACGGCGACGTTCGAGAGCAGGGTCCAGGGCGTCGTCGTCCAGACGAGCAGGCTGCCGTCCTCGTGCTCGAGCGGAAAGCGCAGCGTGAGCGAGGGATCTTCGACCTCCTCGTAGCCCTGCGCCACCTCGTGGCTCGAGTAGACGGTGCCCAGGCGCGGGTTGTAGGGCATCACCTTGTGCCCGGCGTAGATCAGGCCCGCGTCCCAGAGCTGGCGGAGCAGCCACCAGACCGACTCCACGTAGTCGGCCGTGCAGGTGATGTAGGGGTTCTCGAGGTCGAGCCAGTAGCCGATGCGCCGCGTCAGCTCGCGCCACTCGCGCTCGTAGCGGAAGACGCTCTCGCGGCAGGCCGCGTTGAAGGCCTCGATGCCGTAAGCCTCGATGTCGGCCTTCGTCGAGAGCCCCAGCGCCTTCTGCACCTCGAGCTCGACGGCCAGGCCGTGCGTGTCCCAGCCGGCCTTGCGCAGGACGAAGTGGCCGTCCATCGCCTTGTAGCGGCAGACGGCGTCCTTGGCCAGGCGCGTGATGACGTGGTGCACGCCGGGGTTGCCGTTGGCGGTCGGCGGCCCCTCGTAGAAGATGAAGTGGGGCTTGGCCTGCTCCTCGGCCTTGCTCTGGGTGCGCGCGAAGAGCTGCGCCGCCTCCCAGTACGCGCTCACCGCGCGCTCGAGGCTGAGGGGGTCCTTGGCCAGGGCGGGGTAAGAAGTCCCGCCGCGCGCAACGCTCATGACATCCCACCTTCGCGTCGATTCAACGTCTGGATGAAGGCGACGAGCAGGGCCTCGAGCCGGGGCCGCGCGTCGGCGGCCGCCGCGAGGATCGCCGGCACCGCCACGGGCTCGAGGTGATCCGGGTCGCAGAGATCGGTGACGACGGCCAGGCCGAGCACGCGCATGCCCAGGTGCACGGCGGCCAGGGTCTCGGGCACCATGCTCATGCCGACGAGATCGGCGCCCGCGCGGCGCAGGAAGCGATACTCGGCGGCCGTCTCGAGATTGGGCCCGGCCACCGCGGCCAGCACGCCCTCGGGCAGCGCGAAGCCCAGCGCGGCGGCAGCGTCCCGCGCCAGATGGCGCCAGGCCGGTGTGTAGGGCGCCGAGAGATCGGGAAAGCGCGGGCCCAGGCGCTCGTCGTTGGGGCCGATCAGCGGGTTGTCGCCCATCAGGTTGATGTGATCGCTGACGGCCACGACCGCCGAGCGCTCGAGCGCGGGCGCGAGCCCCCCCACCGCGCTCGTGACGATCAGCCCTTCGGCGCCGAGCAGGCGCAGGCTGCGCAGGGGATGCACCACCTGCGCCATGCTGTGGCCCTCGTAGTAGTGCAGGCGCCCGGCGAGCACGGCGAGTGCGAGGCCTTCCAGGCGGCCGAAGTGCAGGGTGCCCTCGTGGAAGTCCACCGTCGAGTCGGCGAAGCCCGGGATCTCGGCGAAGGGCAGGCTCAGGCGCCCCTCGAGGCGCTCGGCGAGCCCGTCCAGGCCGGAGCCGAGGATCACCGCGAGATCGGGGCGCGGCGCGCCGGCGCGGCGG
The DNA here is from genome assembly GCA_016873475.1 of bacterium. NCBI lineage: Bacteria > bacterium. The sequence continues at coordinate 10,688 of VGXI01000107.1, forward strand.
AGGAAGTCCGCAGAGACTTGGAGAGAGGCGTAGAGGTCGCTCATAAGGTCCGCAATCTAGACCACTTGGAGGGGGGATTCAAGCACCCCCC
>VGXI01000108.1 GCA_016873475.1 bacterium
CCGGGTCCTTCACCGGGTGCAGGCGCGCTACCATGAGCACTACGGGCGCCTCCGGGGGGATGCCCAGCTCGCCTCGCAGGCGCCGGCGGGCCTCCGGGTCCGGCCGGAAACGCTCCGTGTCGACGCCGTTGGGCAGCAGCCGGTGGCGGCTGGGCGCCGCCTCGCCCGTGCGCGCCAGGTGGGCGCTGCGGCCGCGGGCCGAGTTGTGGAGCACCAGCTCCGTGCCGGCCGCCAGCAGACGGTCGAGGAGGCTGTCGCGCGGTCCCGCCTGAAAGCCCATGTCGCGGTAGGTGGCGATGAGCGGCGGCTGCCCGGCCAGGAGCGCAGCGAGGCGTCCGACATGGTTCGCGCGGAGCAGCCAGGTCTGCACGATGTCCGGCCGCTCCCGCCGGAGCAGGCGGACGAGGGCCAGGAGCTGACCGATCGCGCCGCCGCAGTGCCGGCGATCCAGCTCGCTCACGGCGCAGCCGGCGGCCAGGAAGGCCGGCCGCAGGGTGCCGCCGGCCTTCAGGCTCACCACGCGGCAGTCGAAGCGCTCGGCGGGCAGGCCGCGACAGAGCGCGAGGAGCTGCGTCTCGGCGCCTCCGGTATCGAGCTGCGTGATGACATGGACGATGCGGACGCGCACCCTCGAAGCCCCCCGCCGCCGCGGCGGGCGGGCCGCGGTCCGCCCCAGTGTAATGGGCGGGCGCGGTCCGGCAACCGAAAAGGCGGGCCCTAGTCCTGCGCTGCGGGCCGGGCGCGGCGGTCCAGGGTGTAGAAGCTGTCCACGACGAGCGTGGCGGCGGCCTCGACGTCCATCATCGCCATGTTGACGATGAGGTCGTAGTGGTCCAGCTCCTGGCCGCCGGCGAGGAAGTGGGTGCGCAAGAAGTCGCGCCGCTGCAGGTCGAGCTGGCGCAGCTCGCGCGCGGCTTCCGCCGTCGCCAGGTCACGAGCCCGGCAGAGGGTGGCCAGGCGGCGGCCGAAGGGGGCGGTGATCAGCACGCGCAGGCCGGCCTCGGGCGGCAGGATGAAGTTCGCGCCGCGGCCGAGGATCACCGCATTGCCGTGCAGGGCGAGGGTCATCAGCACGCGTTTCAGGTGGCGCAGGTAGGCCTGGTTGCCGAGCGAGCCGGAGTCGAGGGTCGTCTGGATGAGGTCATCCAGGGTGGAGCGGCAGCGCTCGTCCAGGCTCTCGACGAACTTGCCCAGCACCTGGGCATCGCGGGCGATGTGGTCGACGATCGCCCGGTCGAAGAGCTCCCAGCCCAGCTTCTCCGCCGCGCGGGCGGCCACCTCGTCGCCCTGGCTGAAGGGGAGCCGGCTGATGCTCAGATAGGGGCCGATCGGGGAGAGCGCGGCGCCGTCCGCCTCGCGGGCGCGGCGGGCCGTCACCTCCCGGCGGGTCTCCCAGATCAACAGGTGCTTGCCGACGATCTTGTCCAGGCTCGGACTGCGGTAGCTCTTCATCGTCTCGCCTCCCTTCCGCCACGCAGTCTAGCCGCATTGCGCGGTCTGGCAAGCCCGGGCTTCGCTCTTCCCTCGCCGGGGCGGCCCGGTTAGGATGGGCCGGTCCCCTGCGGTGGAGGTCGCGCGCGTGCCCAAGGAGTCCCTGCCCAGCGCCTTCAGCTTCAGCGGCTTCGACCGGCTGATGCCTTTCCGCATCCGGGACATCCTCCTGGTGTCCAGTCTCTACGACTCCTTCGTGATCGAGCAGGACGGGCGGCTCACGGAGCTGCTGCTCAGCGAGTACGCCCAGCTCAACCTGAGCTATGCGCCGATGGTGACGCGCGTCTCCTCCGGCGAGGAGGCGCTCGCGCGGCTGCAGGAGCAGCGCTTCGATCTCATCATCACGATGAGCCACCTCGGCGACATGGAGGTGCGCGAGTTCGGCCGCCGGGCGAAGCGGCAGCGGCCGGACATGCCGGTCGTGCTGCTCGTCTACAACACGCGGGAGCTGACGCTGCTCGCCGAGCAGGAGCTGAAGCCGGACATCGACCGCGTCTTCGCCTGGCGCGGCGACGCGCGCATCCTGCTCGCGATCGTCAAGTGCATCGAGGACTCGGTCAACGTGGCGGCGGATGCCTACGAGGGGCAGGTGCGCTGCCTGCTCCTCGTCGAGAACTCGGTGCGCTTCTACTCGTCCTATCTGCCCATGCTCTACACGGAGCTGATGCGGCAGACCCAGGCGCTGATGGCCGAGGGCATCGACGTCATGGACAAGCTGCTGCGCATGCGCGCGCGGCCGAAGATCCTGCTCGCCGAGACCTACGAGGAGGCCGAGCGTCTCTACGAGGACTACGCCGACTACCTGCTCTGCCTGATCACGGATGCCAGCTTCGATCGCGGGGGGCAGCGCGATCCGCGCGCGGGCGTCGAGCTGATCCGCGCCGTGCGCCGCGGCGATCCGGACCTGCCGGTGCTGCTGCAGTCCTCCGACGAGAGCCGCGCCCAGGAGGCGCACGCGCTCGGCGTGAGCTTCCTGCACAAGGACTCGCCGACCCTGCTTGCCGATCTCAGCGGCTTCATGAAGGCGAACCTCGGCTTCGGCGACTTTCTCTTCACGCTGCCGAGCGGCGCCGTCGTCGGGCGGGCCAGTGACCTGACCGCGATGGCCCGCCTGCTCAAGGAAGTGCCGGGCGAGGCCATCCGCTATCACGCGCGGCGCAACCACTTCAGCAACTGGTTCATGGCGCGCACGGAGTTCGAGCTGGCGCTGCGCCTGCGGCCGGTGCGGGCGGGCGAATTCTCCGACGACGAGGCGCTGCGCGCCTACCTGCGCGAGAACCTGGCCGAGTACCGCAAGCTCAGCCGGCGCGGGCGCGTGGCGGATTTCTCGCGCCAGCATTTCGACGCGAGCAGCAGCTTCGCGCGCATTGGCAGCGGCTCGCTGGGCGGCAAGGGCCGCGGTCTCGCCTTCCTCGACGCCTTGCTCTCGCGCTACGACTTCCGCGAGCGCTTCCCGAAGGTGCGCATCACCGTGCCCGAGTGCGCCGTGCTGGCGACGGGCGTCTTCGACCAGTTCATGGAGGAGAACGACCTGCTCGGCCGCGCGCTGGCCGCGCGCGATGACGCCGAGATCGCCGCCGCCTTCGTCGCCGCGCGCCTGCCGGAGTCCGTGCGCGACGACCTGACGGCCTTCCTCGCCGAGGTGCGCTACCCGCTCGCCGTGCGCTCCTCGAGCCTGCTCGAGGACAGCCAGCACCAGCCCTTCGCGGGCGTCTACACCAGCCACATGCTGGCCAACTGCCATCCCGACGACGAGCAGCGCCTGGAGCAGCTCTGCCATGCGATCAAGCTCGTCTACGCCTCGACTTACTACCAGACGGCCAAGGCCTATCTGCGCGGCACACCCAATCGCATCGAAGAGGAGAAGATGGCCGTGCTGGTGCAGCGGATGGTGGGCGAGCGCCACGGCGAACGCTTCTACCCGTCGATTGCGGGTGTCGCCCAGTCCTACAACTTCTACCCGCTCTTCGAGGCGAAGCCGGAGGAGGGCTCGGCCTCGGTGGTGCTCGGGCTGGGCAAGGGCGTCGTCGAGGGCGAGCGCAGCCTCTGGTTCTCGCCGGCCCACCCGCAGCGCCTGCCGCAGTTCGGCAGCACGCGGGACATGCTGCGCTCGAGCCAGCGCCAGTTCTGGGCGCTGGACCTGAGCCGCTGCGAGGTCTTCGCGAGCACGGACGGCAACGCCGGCCTGCTCCGCCACGATCTGGAGGACGCCGAAGCGGACGGCACGCTGGCACCCGTGGCTTCCACCTACATGCCCGACAACGACGCCGTCTACGACGGCATCGCGCGGCGCGGCGTGCGCCTGGTGACGATGGCCGGCGTGCTCAAGACCGACTACTTCCCGTTGCCCGGACTGCTGCGCGAGCTGCTGGCACTGGGCAACAGGGGCCTGGCAGCGCCGATCGAGCTCGAGTTCGCGGCGCAGCCCGCGACGGGGCCCGGCGAGACCAGCGAGTTCGCCGTGCTACAGATCCGGCCGCTCGTCGTCGGGCGCGAGGCGATCGACCTCGACCGGCGACCCATCGACGAGGCGCGCGTGCTCGTCCGCTCGGACGCGGCCCTCGGCAACGGCGCGATCGAGGACCTCGTCGACCTCGTCTTCGTGCACCCCGCGCGCTTCGATCGCGGGCGCACGCCGGACGTCGCGCTGGAGCTGCGCAATCTCAACGAGCGGCTCGCCGCCGAGGGGCGCAGCTACCTGCTCCTCGGGCCGGGCCGCTGGGGCTCGCGCGACCGCTGGCTGGGGATTCCCGTGGCCTGGTCGGACATCAGTGCCGCGCGCGTGATCGTGGAAACGGCCATGGCCGATATCGCCGTCGAGCCGAGCCAGGGCAGCCACTTCTTCCACAACCTGACCAGCTTCGAGGTCGGCTACTTCACCGCCCACGAGGATCGCGCCGGCGCCAAGGTGGACTGGGACTGGCTGCTCGCGCAGCCGGTCCTGGCGGAGACGGAGTTCCTGCGCCACCTGCGCCTGCCGGCGCCGCTGGCCGTCTACCTCGACGGCCGCCACGGGCGGGGGGTCGTGCTGCGCTGAACGAAAGAGGCGGGACGCCTGCGCGCCCCGCCTCCGGGAAGCGAGCGCGGCGCAAGCGCCGCGCCGATGTCCGTCTCGCTTACACCAGGCCCTGATCGAGCATGGCGTCGGCGACCTTCAGGAAGCCCGCGATGTTTTTGCCCTTCACGTAGTCCACGTGGCCGCCCTTCTCGCCGTACTTCACGCAGGACGCGTGGATGGCCTTCATGATCCCGTGCAGGCGCTGGTCCACTTCCTCGCGCGTCCAGTTCAGCCGCATGCTGTTCTGGCTCATCTCGAGGCCGCTGGTGGACACGCCGCCGGCGTTGGCCGCCTTGCCGAGACCGTAGAGGATTTTCGCGTTCTGGAAGACGTCGATCGCGCCCGGCTCGCTCGGCATGTTCGCGCCCTCGGAGACGCAGATGCAGCCGTTGGCGATCAGGGTCTTGGCCTCCTCGGCGTTGATCTCGTTCTGCGTGGCGCTGGGCAGGGCGACATCGCACTTGACGCCCCAGGGCCGCTTGCCGGCCACGTACTTGGCGCCCTTGTACTTGTCGGCATACTCGCTGATGCGGCCGCGCTTGACGTTCTTCAGGTGCATCAGGTAGGCGAGCTTCTCGGCGTCGATGCCGTCCGGATCGTGGATGAAGCCGCCGCTGTCGGAGGCGGTGACCACCTTGCCGCCGAGCTGGAGCACCTTCTCCGTGGCGTACTGGGCGACGTTGCCCGAGCCGGAGACCGTGCAGGTCTTGCCCTTGATCGTGTCGCCCTTCTTGTTCAGCATCTCCTCGGCGAAGTAGACCTGGCCGTAGCCCGTGGCCTCGGGACGAATCAGGCTGCCGCCCCAGTTGAGACCCTTGCCGGTCAGCACGCCGGTGAACTCGTTGCGCAGGCGCTTGTACTGGCCGAACAGGTAGCCGATCTCACGGCCGCCGACGCCGATGTCGCCCGCGGGCACATCCGTGTCCGGGCCGATGTGGCGGAAGAGCTCGGACATGAAGCTCTGGCAGAAGTGCATCACTTCGTTGTCGCTCTTGCCCTTGGGATCGAAGTCCGAGCCGCCCTTGCCGCCGCCCATCGGCAGCGTGGTCAGGCTGTTCTTGAAGACCTGCTCGAAGGCGAGGAACTTCAGGATGCCCAGGTTCACGGTGGGGTGGAAGCGCAGACCGCCCTTGTAGGGACCGATCGCGCTGTTCATCTCGATGCGGAAGCCGCGGTTGACCTGCACCTCGCCCTTGTCGTCCAGCCAGGGCACCCGGAACATGATCACGCGCTCGGGTTCCACCATGCGCTCGAGGATCTTCGCTTCCTTGTACTGCGGATTCTCCTGCACGAACTCCCACACGGACTCCACGACCTCGCGGACGGCCTGGTGGAATTCCTTCTGCTCGGGATTCTTGGCGATGACGCCTTCCATGAAGCGATCGACGGACATCGCGTTCTCCTTTGTGTTGACGCGTCGGCTTGAGTAGAGGTCGTAGCGGAACCGCGTGCGGCCCCCGAAACCCCAGCAAGAAACACGGTGACCGTGAGTTATGCAAGACTAGCGGATCTTGATTCCGCGCCGCCGGAAAAGGCGCGGCCGCCCGGGGGGCGGCCGCCAGTCTGTCATGCAACACAAGTAAAGGTTACGAGTTACACGCGCTTAAGGCCGCGCTCCAGATCGGCGATGACATCGTTCGGGTGCTCGCCGCCCACGCAGAGGCGGATCAGGTTGGGGGCCACGTCGGCCATCGAGCGCGCGGCCTCGCCCTGCTGCTGGTGGGTGCTGATCGCGGGGATCGTCGCCACGGACTTGATGCGGCCGAGATCGGTGGCGCGCCAGATCATCTGGAAGCCATCGAAGACGCGCCGCGCCGCTTCACCGCCGCCCTTCACGCGGAAGCTCATCAGGTGGCCGTAGCGATTGACCGGCACGCCGCCGTTGTCCAGCTCCGAGTCGACGAGCTTCAGGTAGCGCTTGGCGACGGCGTGCTTGGGATTGTCCGGCAGGCCGAGGTAGTCGACCTGCTCGATCTTCGGGTGCGCGGCGAGGTACTCGGCCACGGTCTGGCTGTTGCGCGAGACGAGGTCCATCTTGCTGCGCAGCGTGCGCAGGTCGTTGAGCACCATGACGGCGTGCAGCGGGTTCATGCTCGGCCCGTTGTCGCGATAGGGGAGGAACTTCACCCAGCTCGCGAAGTCCGCCTTCATCTCCGGGTTGTCGATGTTGGTGACGATGTTCTTGCGCGCCACCAGCACGCCGCCGACGCCCATGCCGCTGCTCGTCATCGTCTTGGAGACCGAGTGGACGACGATGTCCGCCCCGTGGGCGAGCGGCCGCAGCAAGGCCGGCGTGGCCACGGTGGCATCGACGATGAGCGGGATGCCGTGCGCGTGGGCGAGATCGGCCAGCGCGGCGAGATCGGTGAAGCTGATCGTCGGGTTGCTCGGCAGCTCGACGTAGACGAAGCGCGTGTCGGCGTCGATGCGCGCCGCCCAGGCGTCGATGTTCATCACGTCGCTCACCCAGCGCACCTCGTGCCCGCGATCCTGGTGGCGGCGGATGGAGAACTGCTGGAAGGTGCCGCCGTAGACGTGGCAGGAGGAGACGAAGTTCATCCGCTCGGCGGGGTCCTTGCTGCGCTTGACCGCGAAGGGATCGACCGCGGTCATGATCGCGGCCATGCCGCTGGCGGTGACGACGGCGCTGGTCTCCAGCCCCGTGCCGTAGCCTTCGAGCAATGCGAGCATCCACTCGAGGTAGTAGGTCGTGGGATTAGCGATGCGCGCGTAGCACCAGGTCGGGATCAGGTAGGCGAGCGCGGCCTCCATGGCGTCGGCGTCGGCGTAGTGCTCGCTGGTCGCGAGGTAGGCGGGCTCGATGATCGAGCCCTGGTTGTTCGCGATCGCCTCGCGCATCGTGTAGAGCCCGTGCACGGAGAGCGTGTCGAAGCGGCAGGCGCGCAGGCGCTGCAGTTCCTCCTCGCGCTGTGCGACGAGCGCGCGACCCTTCTCCACCCAGGCGCGAACGCCGGCCGAGTACTGGCTGAGATCCGCGGACATGCCGCCCTCCTCGTTGGGGTTGGCTCCAGTAAAGCAGATCGGATTGACGGATTCAAGACGACCACTGGCGATCCTGCGGAATCCGCGACCAGATGCCGAATTATCGACGGGTACTTGGGCTGTTGTCTTTTCATCGTTATGCATTCCCGGCGGTCCGCCGAGCCTTGACGCCAGCCCCCGGCTCCGTCACCATGCCGAAGAGGAGCGTCTTGAATCCCGCCGCGGCGGGCAGCCTGGGAGGCAGTATGGAGGTTCTGGAGAGCGGACGGGGGCGGCTCCTGCAGACGCCCGACCTGGACGGCCTGCGCCGCTGGAATCGCGAGCACAAGTCGATGGCGCTGGTGGACAAGCTCGTGGACGAGCACGAGGCCGTGCGCCGCTGCATCGATGACGGCGACTACATCGGCTTCGAGCTCTACGGGACCTGCCGGGCGCCGCTGAGCATCGTGCGCGAGATCGTGCGCCAGGGACGCCGGCACCTGCGCCTCGTTGGCCAGGGCTTGCAGGACGTCGACTGGCTTGTCGCCGCCGGCATGGTGGACGCGATGGACATCACCTACAACGCCTACGAGGTGCACGGCCTCTCGAGCGTGCTGCGGCGCGCCGTCGAGAAGCAGGGGCTCGAGGTGGTGGAGTGGAGCAACGCGGGCATCGCCTGGCGCTTCAAGGCGGCGGCGATGGGCGTGCCCTTCCTGCCCATCAAGAGCATGCTGGGCACCGACACCTTCGTGCGCTCGGCGGGCAAGGTGACCGAGGATCCCTTCGGCAACGGCAGGGTGATGCTGCTGCCCGCGCTGGTCGTGGACTGCGCGGTGATCCATGTCCACCGCGCCGACAGGTTCGGCAACTGCCAGCTCGACGGCATCAGCGGCTTCGCGCTCGAGATCGCCCGCGCGAGCCGCAAGGTGCTGATCAGCGCCGAGGAGATCGTCGACACGGAGACGATCCGCCAGTACCCCGAGCGCAACGTGATTCCCTACTTCCTGGTCGACGCTGTGGTGCACGCGCCCTTCGGCAGCCACCCGGGCGAGATGCCCTACCTCTACGGGCGCGATGAACCCTCCACGCTCGCCTGGCTGGAATCGGCCAAGACCCTGGAGGGCACCGAGGCCTTCCTCGACCAGACGATGCGGCGGCTGCCGAATCACGCCGCCTACCTGGAACTGATCGGCGGCGCGGCCAAGCAGGCCGAACTGCGCGCCCTCGCGGTGGGGAGGTAGACGATGACCGAGCGCTACAACGGCACCGAGCTCCTGATCTGCCTGTCCGCCCGCGTGATGGAGGACCGCTCGAGCGCCTTCATCGGCACCGGCGTGCCGATGCTCGCCGCGGCCCTGGCCAAACGCCTCTACGCGCCCGAACTGGTGAGCGTCTTCGAGTTCGGCGGCATCGGCTCCAGCCTCAAGTACCTGCCCCGCGGCGTGGGCGAATCGAAGACCTTCTACCGCGCGCTGGTCGCGACGGGGATCTGCGACGTGATGGAGACCGCCGCGCGCGGCTTCGTCACCTACGGCTTCCTGGGCGGCGCGCAGATCGACATGTACGGCAACCTCAACTCCACCGTGATCGGCGACTACGAGCACCCGAAGGTGCGCCTGCCGGGCAGCGGCGGCGGCAACGACGTCGGCAGCTTCTGCTGGCGCACGATCGCAATCATGCGGCACGAGCCGCAGCGCTTCATCCCCAAGCTCGACTTCGTGACGACGCCGGGCTACTTGAGCGGCCCCGGCGCGCGCGAGGCGGCCGGCCTCTTCCCGGGCTCCGGGCCCTACCGCGTGGTGACCAACCTGGCCACGCTGGGCTACGACGAGGAGAGCAAGCGCATGCAGCTCATCGCGGTGAACCCCGGCGTCACCGTGGAGGAAGTGGTGGCGGCGACGAGCTTCCCGCTCCTGCTGCCCGCCAAGGTGGAGGAGAACGCGCCGCCCACGGATGAGGAGCTGCGCGCCCTCCGTGAGGAGATTGACCCCGAGCACCTCTACATCTAGACTTCGGCGCGGAGCGGGCGACGGGCGCCTGCTCCGCGCCGGAGGTCCCGTGCCGACCAACCTGCCGCCGCACTATCACAAGGCCGAAGACCGCTTCAAGGCGGCGCGGGAGCCCGAGGAGAAGATCGCCCATCTGCGCGAGATGATGGCGATCATGCCCCACCACAAGGGCACCGACAAGATCCGCGCCGAGCTGAACCGCAAGCTCAGCGCGCTCCAGGCCCAGATCGAGCAGGCGAAGAAGGGCGGCAAGGGCAAGGGGCACAATCCCTACTTCCTGCCCCACGGCGACTCGCCGCAGGTGCTGCTCGTCGGCGCTCCGAATGCCGGCAAGAGCAGCCTGCTCGGCGCGCTCACCGCCGCCGAGCCCGAGATCGCGGCCTATCCCTTCACAACGGTGCTGCCCCAGCCCGGCGTCATGCGCTGGGAAGACGTCGCCATCGAGCTGGTGGACACGCCGCCGGTGCAGGGGCCCCCGCTCGAGTCCTGGGTGCTCGACCAGGCGCGCGCCGCCGATCTCATCCTCCTGCTCGCCGATCTCGCCGCGCCCGACTGCTGCGAGAGGGTCGAGGCCATCGATGCCGGCTTCGAGGAGCGCGGGCTGCGTCTCGTCGATCGCGTGGACACGCGCGATCCGCTGCGCGCACAGAACGAACGCGCCACTCTGCTCGTGGCGACCAAGGCCGACCATCCCGACGCGCCGGTCAACCTCGATTTCCTGACCGAGCTGATCGGCGGCCGCTGGCCGCGCGTGCTGATCTCCGTCACCGAGAACCAGGGCCTGGACAATTTCGCGCACACGGTGTTCACGGCGCTGCAGCTCGCCCGCGTCTACACGAAGATCCCCGGCAAGCCGCTCGCCAAGGACTCGCCCTACCTGCTGCCCCTAGGCAGCACGGTGATCGATGTCGCGGCCAAGGTGCACCGGGAGTTCGTGGAGCGCTTCTCATCGGCCCGCCTCTGGGGGTCGGGCAAGTTCGACGGCCAGACGGTGGACCGGGCGCACCCGGTAGCCGACGGCGATATCCTCGAGTTCCA
>VGXI01000109.1 GCA_016873475.1 bacterium
ACGAGGAACTTGATCGCGGCATGCAGGGCCGGGGCCTTCTGCACCTCGTCGATGACCGCGAAGGGCGGCAGACCGGCCAGGAAGGCCTGCGGATCGGCGCTGGCGGCGGCGAGGACGGTGGCGTCGTCCAGGCTCAGATAGGCGCCATTTCTTTTAGTAGCAACGGCTTGCGCGAGCGTGCTCTTGCCTGTCTGCCTGGCGCCGCCGAGGAAGACGACGGGGGTGTCGGCCAGGGCGGCTTCGACGCGGTCGGTGATATTTCGCCAGATCATGGTGATATTTTACCCACAGCGTGGGTAATTTGCAAGGACTGAGCCGGACAGGGAGGGCGCGGGGCTAGGCCCGCGCGGCGCGGGCGATGCGTTCGGCGCTGAGGTTCAGCCGGGCGATCTTGTCGTTGAGGGTGCTGCGGCTCACCCCGAGGATGCGCGCCGCGGCGGCCTTGTTGCCGCGGGCGCGGGTGAGGGCGGCGAGGATGGCGTCCTTCTCGGCCTTGAGGACGATGCTCGCCAGGTCGCTGCCGAAGTCCTCCACGGGCGTGAGCACGCTCTCGGGGAAGAGGTCCACGCTGAGGTGCCCGGTGTCGCGCGCGAAGAGCGCCATGCGGCCGACGAGGCTCTGCAGCTCGCGCACGTTGCCGGGCCAGGGGTACTCGCGGATCTTGTCCTCGGCGTGCGGGTCGAGGGCGATCTTGCGGCCCAGGCGCGTGCCGATCTCGTGGATGAAGTAGCGCGTGAGGAGCACCGCGTCCTCGCCGCGATCGCGCAGCGCAGGTAGCGCGAGAACGACGTGGTTCAGCCGATAGAGCAGGTCGCGGCGGAAGCGGCCGCGGGTGACGAGCGCCGCGAGGTCCCGGTTGGTCGCGCTGACCACGCGGACGTCGGCGTGGCAGTCCTCGTCCGAGCCGACGGGGCTGTAGATGCCGTCCTGCAGCACGCGCAGGAGCTTGGCCTGGAGGCGCGGGCTGAGGTCGCCGATCTCGTCGAGGAAGAGCGTGCCCTTGTCGGCCTGGGCGAACTTGCCGGCGCGGTCGCGATGCGCGCCGGTGAAGGAGCCCTTGAGGTGGCCGAAGAGTTCGCTCTCCATCAGCTCGTCGGGGATCGCCGCGCAGTTGACGATGACGAGGTCGCCCTTGCGGCCGCTCAGCTTGTGCAGCGCGCGGGCGAAGAGCTCCTTGCCGGTGCCCGTCTCGCCCGTGATGAGCACCGCCGCGTCCGAGGGCGCGACCGTGTCGAGCACTTCCAGCAGCTTGGCGATGGAGACGTCCGCGCTGATGATGCCGTGCACCTTGCCGAGGGCGGCGAGGGTCTGGCCATCCGGCGGCGTGAAGGGCTTGCTGGGCAGGCGCTCGGTGAGGGCGTCGAGGTGGGCGCGCGTCTGGGCGATGCGCGGGGCGATGCCCATTTCGTCGAAGAGGCCGAGGGCGCTCGCCATGTGGCGGAAGGCTTCGCGAAGGTCGTCCTCGCGCTTGCGAGATTCGTGGGCCCGCTCGTAGAAACCGGCCAACGCCATGTGGCTGAACGCGCGCTCGTACTTCTCGTCCTTGTCGCGATAGAACTCGACGGCCTTGAGCAGCAGGTTCTCGCCCTCGGCCGGCTCGTTGCGGCGCTCGGCGAGCAGCCCGAGCGTGCGGAAGAGCGCGCCGATTTCGTAGACCTCGCCCACGCGCTCGCAGACTTCGAGGCTGCGCTTCGCGGCGGAGAAGGCTTCGTCGCTGCGCTCGAGCTCGTACAGAGCCCAGGCGCGGCGACGCAGCAACTCGCCGACCAGGTCATTTTGCTCGGAGATCTTGTAGGCCAGCTCAAGCCCAGCGTCGATCGCGGCTAGCGCTTCGGGCCACTCCCCGCGGAGCTTGTGGTAGTCGGCCCAAACCTCGTGCGTGATCACACGGCTGCGGATTGGCGTGTTCTCGTCCGTAGCCTGGGCGATCATCTCCAGGTGCTTGCGGACCTGGTGGTCGTCCTCAAGGGCGAGGTAGAGGCGCGCGAATTCGTTGAGGTACTTGTTCGATCGCAGTAGATCTAGACTCGTCTGGTTGAGCTGAAGCAAGTCCTCGTGGGCCTTGGAGAGATTACCCACCTTCCTGAGCGCGATCATCCGATTGAAGATGGTCCGGTGCCTCCACTCCTTGAGCCCCGCCTTCTGGAACTGAGTGATCGCCTTCTCGAACGATCGTGCTGCTACTTGGAACTCGCTAGCGCTCTTGTAGAGGATCCCCAATTGATACTCGACCGCTCCGCGCAGCCCTGCAAGAGCCCCGTCTGGCAGAAGATAGCGGGCACGCTCGAGACTGCGTTCCGCCAGCTCGAAATCCCCCTGGGCCTTCGAGATCCTCGCCCTCAGGATCTCCAGTCTGGCTAAGTAGGTCGTACTGCTTTCGGGCAGGGGAAGGCCCTTAATGCGCTCAAGAGCCTGGTCTGGCTTGCCCTGGACCAGAAGATCCAAAGCCTCCAGCATGAGAGTGGCAGAAACGAAATCCCATCTCTCGCTAGGCTGAAGCCCCGCGAGGTAATCTTGGGATCGCCGCTTGTTGAACTGGTTAAGGTAGAACCATGAAAGCCGGAGGCGGCAGAGGTCTGCCTCCGATGCGGTAAGCGCTCCGCGATGAAGTAGGACTTCCAACTCTCCCGCGGCCGTGGAGTCCAGAAAATCCCACCCTACGATGAATTGCCCGATCAGATGTTCAGCGCGGCCTTCCAATCCAACCCTCCACTCAGGTCGAGCGCTACCAGGCTAGCCAGCGGATCGTGCTCCAGAAGGTTGCCACCAAGGAAGCCAGCGGCGATGCGATATTGGCTCCGTCGTCATCATCATCGCCAATAGAAGGATCGATCAGGACATCAATCGGCTGATAATCCTCAGGACCCTTGGGCGGAGTTCTCGCCTCTGCCACAGGGCTACCTAGGCTCATCAAGAGCACTATCAAGCAGACGAGGGAAAGCAGGCTACGCCGCTTCATCCAGATCGGCTCCTTGCGTTCATGTCGTGTAGAGGCCAACTATGGCCTACTTGTCTCCTAAGGGGATGAAGCCATCCGCAGGAGTGGGCGGATTGAGCGTGCAACCGGGCGGCCGCTTTGACCGAGAGTCATGGGGAACGCGGAGAGGCGCCGGTTGCTACTTGGCTTCGGTCCCCGATCCGACATGTGCAGATGTAAGTCTACGGACTGGCGGGATGCGAGTCAAACGCTAATCACCGCTGAGAACTGGACTAGCGCCCGAAGCGGCGTTGGTGTCCGCCTGGTGGCTCCTTTGCCTCCACGGCTCACCCAGTGCTCGACCACCGAGCTCCCGGGCCCCAGGCTAACCCTGCTCGACGACGAAGCTTAGTTCGCCAGGAGCGTCGAGCGGCTGGGGGGGGGGCGTAACTCATTCTCAAGAGACAAGTTGACGCCTGAATCCCACAACCGGCTCGAGCTGACTACTGGCGTGCGTTGAAGTCGTCATCATCATCGTCGCCATGCAAATGATTGCGCGAGACGTGCAACCTCAACCACCTAGGCAAGATGTGGAAGTCGTCATCGTCGTCATCCCCGGAGAACTTGGTACAGCCGGGGGCTGGGACCTTCTCAGGGCCGAACGGGGCCGCAAGCAACCATAGGAAGAGGTCGCCCGACCCGACCATCTCCGATGCATGGCCACGGGGGTCCAGTCGGAGCGCCCGCGAGGAGAAGACGGTCTGGTCTGCCGCCCCATGCCCAGTAGAGCGGGGTTCCGCAACAGCTGGGAACTCCAACCAAGCGCGGGCTCCACGGCCAGAGCCATCCGTTGCTTGTAGGAGGCGCTCGGCCGCCAAGCAAGGGGGAACTGCCAGCGCGAGTAGACTCTGTGCTAGAATCAGGATCTGGGCTAAGTTGAGTAGCATTCGCTCTGTGAGCATCATTGGCCCTCCGTAGTTCGGGTTCACTCGGTCTGCTCAGAATTCACGCCAAGGCATTGAGAGGGAGCCCTGATGCAAACCATTAGGTTTCATGAGGTTGGCCATTGGGGGAGGTGTGGCGGGGCTGGGCAGTGTCGCCGCGGTTGTCAGTCTCGGTGCAGTCACGTCCACGAGGTCAACACCCCCTAGCGCCGAACGATGACTGACTGCCATCTGCAGACCGTGCACTTTTCCATCAGAGACCCAGGAGGCCCTCCATGCTCCCCAACCCTCTCCACCCCGCCGTTGTCCACTTCCCCATCGCCTTCGCCTTCCTGCTGCCGCCGACGGCCCTGGTCGCCCTGCTCTGGAGCGCCCGCGCCGGGAAGCCCCGCGCTATCTGGTGGCCCGTGGCGGCGCTCATGCTGCTCTCGCTCGTCTCGGGCGTGGTCGCGCTGAAGAGCGGCGAGGCCACCGAGGACCGCGTGGAGCAGGTCGTGGCGAAGCGCCTCATCCATGAGCACGAAGAGCGGGCCGAGGGCTTCATGGTCGCCGCCTGGATCGGCCTCGCCCTCGCGGCCGCGGGCTTCCTGAAGGGCCGCCTGGGCGCGGCCGCCCGCTGGGCCTTCCTCGCGGCGGCGCTCGTGATGGTCGCGCAGGTCACCTGGACGGGCAAGCTGGGCGGTGCCCTCGTCTACGAGCACGGCGCCGCTTCGGCCTACGCGCGGCCGGCGGCACCCCAACCGGCTGTGCATGGGGAAGATAACGAGCACTAGAGTTGCCACGTGGCAACAGCCCTCAATTGTACACGTGTACAATCGCGGGTCCGCGGGCTATACTGCCCGGGACTGGATTCTCCGAGGATCGATTCGCCGAGACGGAATCCCCGTGACTCGGTCGTCGCCGGGCAGCCGGCCCGCGCTTCTTCGCGAAACGCTCGCGCTCAGCGCCTGATCCGCTAGCGAAAGCCGCCCCCCCTGTGGCGAGCGGGTCCGCGGGGGTGCCCCGCGGCGGAAGCGATCGCGATGAACCTGCCGCGCCTCCCCTTCGCCCGCCCCTTGGGCCGCCGAGCGTTGCTCATCTACCCCGAGTTCCCCGAGACCTTCTGGAGCTTTGGCCACGCCCTCAAGTTCGTGGGCAAGCGCGCCTCGTTGCCGCCGCTGGGCCTGGTCACCGTGGCGGCGCTGCTTCCCGACAGCTGGCAGCTCCGCCTCATCGACCTGAACGTCACCCGGCTCACGGATGCCGACCTGGCCTGGGCGGACATCGCCCTCGTCAGCGCGATGAGCGTGCAGTCGGCCTCGGCCGAGCGCGTGATCGAGCGCTGCCAGACCTGGCGCTTGCCCGTGGTGGCCGGCGGGCCGCTCTTCACCAACGAGCCCGAGCGCTTCCCGCAGGTGGACCACCTCGTGCTCGGCGAGGCCGAGGTCGCGCTGCCCGGCTTCCTCGCCGCGCTGGCCCGCGGCGAGGCGCCGCGCGTCACCGAGAGCACCGAGCGCGCCGACATGGCCGCCTCGCCCACCCCGCGCTGGGACCTGCTCGACCTGAAGCGCTACGCCTCGATGAGCATCCAGACCAGCCGCGGCTGCCCCTTCGACTGCGAGTTCTGCAACGTCACCGCGCTCTTCGGCCACCGCATGCGTCTGAAGAGCGCCGCGCAGGTCACGGCCGAGCTGGATTCGCTCCACTCCCGCGGCTGGCGCGGCGAGATCTTCTTCGTCGACGACAACCTGATCGGCAACAAGCGCGCGCTGCGCAGCGAGCTGCTGCCCGCCCTCACGGCCTGGCGCCGCGGCAAGCCGCGCCCGCGCTTCTACACGCAGGTGTCGATCAACCTGGCCGACGACCCCGCGCTGCTCGCCGCCATGGCGGCCGCCGGCTTCGAGCGCGTCTTCATCGGCATCGAAACGCCCGAGGAGAGCAGCCTCAGCGAGTGCAGCAAGCGCCAGAACCTGGGCCGCGACCTCGTGGCCAGCGTGCAGCACATCCAGCGCGCGGGGATCGAGGTGCAGGGCGGCTTCATCGTCGGCTTCGACAGCGATTCACCCGGCGTCTTTCAGCGGCAGATCGACTTCATCCAGAGAAGCGGCATCGTCACTGCGATGGTGGGCCTCCTCCAGGCGCCGGCCGGCACTCGCCTGCACGCGCGCCTGAAGCGCGAAGGCCGCCTCACCGGCTCCATGTCGGGGGACAACGCGGACGGCTCCACGAACATCGTGCCGCGCATGAACGCGCAGGCGCTGCAGGAAGGCTATCGAAGCATTCTTCGCGGCATCTACGCGCCGCGACCCTACTACGCCCGCATCCGCACGCTGCTGCGCGAGCACCGCTCGCAGCAGAAGCCGCGCCGCCTGCACTGGGTGGACCTGCGCGCCTTCGGCGAATCGCTCGTCCGCCTGGGGATCCTCGGCCGCGAACGCGGCCAGTACTGGCGACTGCTCGGCTGGACTCTCTGCCACGACGCCCGCAAGCTGCCCCTCGCGGTGACCCTGGCCGTGACCGGCCATCACCTGCGCCGCGTCTGCGAGCTGCAGCTCGCCTAGGACCCAACGGATTCTGCCTGCGAGACCGGGACGTGCGTATACCGGCGCCGACCCTCTGCCGTAGGTCTGCGTTCGCCGCTGCGCGGCACCGCCCCACGAGGTTCCGATGCACCTTACTCCCGCCGAGCTCCTCACGCGCGCCCAGCCGCAGACGGCCTGGGCGAGGCGTCTTCAGTCTCCGCTGCTGCGCATCCCGCAGGCCCTGCTCTTCCTCGCGCCGGGAGTGCTGCTGCTCACCCTGCTCGCCACCTTCGCCGCCGGCGCCTTCGGCCAGGAGCTGATGTTTCGCGTCATCGTCTACCGGCTCGTGGAGGAGTGGACGGGCACCGTGATCGCCATGATCGCCGTGACGCTCATCATTCGGCCTCGCGCACCTGGGCAACGCCAACATGGACCCGCTCGCCTTCGCGCTCACGCGGCGGCTCTGGTTCGTCTTCGGCATCCACCTGGGCTGGAACTTCCTGCAGGACGGCGTGCTCGGCCTGCCGAACTCGGGCATCACGGCGCTGCCGAGCTGGCTCGCGGGCGAAACGAGCGGTCCCCGCTGGCTCAGCGGCGGTTCCTTCGGCCTGGAGTCGTCACTGGTGAGTGTTCTGCTTCGGCTCGCGGTCGCCGGCCTGCTGCTCGTGCGAGTAGTCCGCCGCCGCCAGTTCGTCTCCTCGCGCAACCGGAAGCCTTTTGCTACCATCGACGTTGAGTCGGCTTCCCCATCCTCGGAAGGAGCCCCCCGACCATGAGCACGACGATTCTCGTCACCGGCGCCACGGGCAAGGTGGGCCGGGCCACGGTGGCCGCCCTCGCTCGCCGCGGCGCTGCCGTGCGCGCCGCCACGCGCCAGCCCGAACACTACCAGCCGCCGGCTGGCGGGGTGAGCGCGGTGCATCTCGACTTCAACGACCCGGACAGCTTCGCCCCCGCGCTCGAGGGCGCCGAGCGCCTCTTCCTGATGGCCGCGCCGATGGACGCCGGCGCCGGCCCCAAGCTGCGCGGGCTCATCGAGAGCGCGCGGGCGGTGGGTCTGGAGCGCGCCGTCCTCATGACCGCAATGGGTGTCGAGCGCGCGCCGGGGTCTCCGCTCGGGCAGGTGGAGGCGGGCCTCAAGGCCAGCGGCCTCGCCTGGACGATCCTGCGCCCCAACTGGTTCATGGAGAACTTCCACCCCGGCTGGATCGGCGGCATGATCAAGAGCGGCGCGATCAGCTTGCCCGCCGGCGACGCGCGCGTCAGCTTCATCGCGGCCGAGGACATCGGCGAGGCGGCGGCGGTCGCGCTCACCGAAGATGGCCACGAGGGACGCGAGTACACGCTGACCGGTCCCGCCGCCCTGGGTTGGGACGAGGTCGCCGCGCACTTCGCCCAGCTCACCGGCCGTTCGGTGAACTACCACGCGATCAGCGACGCGGACATGCGTGCCGGGATGGCGGCGCAGGGCCTGCCCGCTTCAGCGATCGACTACCTCAGCGTGCTCTTCGGGGCCATGCGGGCGGGAGGCTGCGCGCCGGTCGCCGGCGACATCAAGGGCCTCATCGGCCGCGCGCCGCGGAGTCTCGCCGAGTTCACCGCGAAGCAGCGCGGCGCCTGGGCCTAGTCGGCGCGGCACCAGGAGCGCAGGGCGAAGCGCTTGCCGGAGGGCAGCGCGGTTTTGCCGTGGGCGCACAAGATGAGTCCGGCCGCGGCGGCCTCCGCTTCGAGCGCGGCCGTCTCGCGCAGCGCGAGCCGCGCCCCGAAGCGGCTGCGATGGCGCGCCTCGGCGAGCGCCAGGTTCAGGGGTTGTCCGGGCTCATCGCGCCATCGCCGCCGCCGGCGTGGCCGCTTCCTCGAGCATCGGCAGCATGTCCGCGGCGCTCAGGATGCCGCGAACGCGGCTGTTCATGGCGGTGAGCACGAGGCGGCGCTTCGTGGCCCGCGCCATGCAGCAGAGCTGCGCGAGGGCCCCGACACCGGCGCCATCCATGTACTCGACTCCATTCATGTCCAGAATGAGAAGACGGACTCCGGCCGGCGTGGCGGCCGCCGCTTCGAGGAGCCGCTTGCTGGCGCCCGGTCCGGACAGGCGGCCGCGCAGCCGCAGCAGCTCGACCTCCGGACCGGGCCGTTCTGCGGCCACGTGTAGAAGTTCAATCGCCATGAAAACCTCGGGGGGAAGAGAAGGCTCGGGTACTCCGCGTCATTAGACACCCGATTGACGCGGGAAGTTACGCGCGAGCCCTGTTTCCGATTCAAAGCCTGGGGAGAGGATCTTGCGAAGAAAAAGGCTCCCGGAGAGCTCCGGGAGCCAGGGCATTCGCATTCCACTCGTCGCGCCGCGATGCTCCACGAACTAGAACTCGCGGACGCTTCTCCTGCCTCGCGGATCCTTGAGGACGATCGGCGGCGTGACCCAGGCCTCCTCGCCGTCGTCGGGCAGGAGGTCTTCGAACTCGCTGGTGCTCTTCAGCCCCGCGAGGGCCGCGGCGCCGCCCAGCGCCTTCAGCTCCGCATCGTAGTAGTCGAACCAGGGGATGCCGGCCGCGGCGTAGCTGCTCGCGCCGAGCGGCCGATTGGGCGGCAGCTCACCGGTGATGCTCTTCCACGTCAAACTGCTCGCGAGGTGCACGAAGCAGCGCGCACGCACGCGCTGATCCCAGTCGGCGAGATCGCGCGGATCGGCGTAGATCTCCTGGCGCATGCGGCCGCCGGGAGCGAGGCCCATGGCGACAGGCGTCGCGCAAGCTTCGACAAGCGGGCTCTCCGCGCGCTCGGCAAACACGAGGCGCTTTTCGCGCCGCCAGATCTTGGCCTTCAGCGGATGCGCCAGGATCTGCAACCCGCCGTGCTCGGCCTCGCCCGTGAGCTGCTCTTCCGCCGTAGCGCCCATGCCCAGCGGCGCCGCCACGAACTGCCGCACGACGCCCTTCGCCACGCAGAAGCCGTCGAGCCAGGGCTGGCCGGGCACGGCGCAGTAGTCCTGGGGATCGCGGTGGAGGCCTTCGCGCCAGGTCTCCCCGCTCGCGGCGTTGATCTTGCCGGCGGCGATCTTCACGGCGAAGGGATAGCCGGCGGGGCTCCTGAAGTTCAGCCACATCGCCTCGGCCTGGTACATGGGCAGCAGCACGCCGCCGTGCCGGCGCCAGGCCTCGGGCAGGCGATCGGCGAAGTCGTCGACGTGGCGCAGCGGGAAGCGGCCGAGGCCGGCGGGCAGCGGGTACTCGCGACCGTCGTCGGGCAGGCGCAAGGTGCGCTGGAAGTCGATGCGCAGGCGCGCGTCGCGGTGGAGTTCGGGGAAGCTGATCTCGAGGGCGTCATGGCGAAGCTCGATCATCGTGCGCTCGCTTTCTACCAGTCGCCGTCGCGCACCTCGCGCACGAGGCGGAGGACGGACTGGTCGGGCAGGTCCTTGAGTTCGCGGATCAAGGCGGCGAAGAGCTGCGGCCGGCGGCGGATCACGGCCTGCAGGTCGCTGGAGACCTTGCCGGCCAGGGCGAGGAGCAGGTCCGGGTCCTCACCCAACTCGCGCGCCAGGAGCTGGATCTTCGCCTCGGAGGGCGGCGGCGTCTCGCCGCGCTCCACCTTGCTGAGGTAGCTGGGCTCCACTCCGACGCGCAGGGCGAGCTGCCGCAGCGAGTAGCTGCGGTCGGCGGCCTGGCGGGCCTCGCGCAGCTCGCGGATCATTGCGCCGAAAGGGCTGTCCTTGCTGCTGGGTTCGTCTGTCATAGTGTGTACATTGTAGTACACAACACTCAGCCAGTCAAGAACGATCCTCCATGTTTTTCAAACTGCTCTTGACAGCGCATCTCGCGTTACGCATTCTGCGTTATGCCGTCTGCGCACAGGAGGCGTCATGCGCAACCCCTTCCGCTATGGCCAGATCGTCGGGCCCGAAGCCTTCTGCGACCGCGAGCGGGAGCGGGCGGACCTGCGCCGCGCCATGGAGAACGGCGAGCGGCTCTTCGTTTTCTCCGAGCGCCGCATGGGCAAGAGTTCGCTGGTGCTGCGGGCGCTCGACGAGCTGTCGCCGGAGCGCTACCTGAAGCTCTATGTCGACCTCTGGCCGACCGAGAGCGCGGGCAGCTTCGCGCGGCGCCTGGCGCAGGTCTTCGCCGAGCGCCTCGAGAGTGCGGCCGAGCGGCGGCTCGAGGCCTTCGCGCGCTACATCTCGCGGCTGCGGCCCCCC
>VGXI01000110.1 GCA_016873475.1 bacterium
GGGGGGCAGGCCGCCCGTGCCCGAGAGGAGGGTCCAGGTGTCGCCGCCGTTCGTGGAGCGATACACGGCGCAGCGCGGCCCGCCGTAATCGTAGGCCTCGGGCTGGCGCAGGCGCTGCCACATCGCCGCGAGCAGCACGTTCGGCTGGTCGGGCCGCTGGATGAGATCCACGCAGCCCGTGTCGTCGGCCACGAAGAGCACCTGCTGCCAGCTCGCGCCGCCGTTCGTGCTGCGATAGACGCCGCGGTGGCTGTCCGTCTCCCAGAGCTGGCCCATGGCCGCCACGAAGATCCGCTGCGAGTTCGTGGGATCCACGCGGATGCGCCCGATGGCGCCGACGGTCTCCAGGCCCAGCGACTCCCAGGTGGCGCCGCGGTCCGGCGAGCGGAAGAGCCCGGCGCCGCCGTAGGCCACGCTGCCGCCGCCGGGGTTCACCTCGCCGCCGCCCGCGTAGACGATGTCCGGGTTCGCCGGGTCGAGGGCGACGGCGCCCATCGCGAGCGCGGGGCCCTGGTCGAAGAGGGGCAGCCAGTGCTGGCCGGCGTCGTCGCTGCGCAGGATGCCGCCCTCGGCGGCCGCAGCGTAGACGCGATTCGCGTCCCGTGGATCCACGGCGAGATCCGTGATGCGCCCGCCGACGTTCGTCGGGCCGCGGGGCGTCCAGAGTGCCGTGCGCCCGCCCCGCAGGGCCTCGGCCCGGGCCTCCTCGCGCAGCACCGCCGCCTGCTGGCGCATGCGCTGCACGGCCTCGGGCGGGATGTGTCCCGTCGGGAAGGCGCGCTCGGCGAAGAACCAGGGATTGGGCGCCTTGGGCACGCGGCCGTCGCCCGGACGCTGCGAGTGCTGCTTGGGCAGCGGCCCGGGTGCCGCCGCCTCGCGGCGGAGCAGGAAGCTCAGCGCGACGAGCAGCGCGACGAGCACGACGAGCAGCAGGGCGGGCGCGCGGCCGGCGGGCGCGGTGGCGCTCTGCCAGCGGGCTTTCTCGAGCATGGGGACCTCCGCGGGGCGGGCTGCGAGGGGCCTCAAGTATAGGGCATCGGCGCCTTCGAACCTAGGCGGCCTACCCCGACCGTGCTAGTCTTCCCGCGGACGTCCGCCGGGATCCCCCTCGCCGCCGGGCGGCCAGCCTCGAGGTTCCCATGCGCCCGCTGCTCCGCGCGCTCGCCGCCATCGGCCTGCTTGCGGCCTTCGTGTTGCCCGCGGCCGCCGAGCCCGGCCTGCGCGGCGCCCTCGACCTGCGCCTGCGGCAGGAGTATCTGGACGGCCTCTACTACTGGTCCCCCGATCAGCCCGACCGCAACTGGCTCCGCCTGCGCTCGCGCGCGGGGGCCGCCTACAGCTGGGGCGCTTCGCACGAAATCGAAGCGCGCGCCTGCAGCGAGTTCCGCAAGATCACCACGCCCGACACGCCGCTGAACTACGACGAGATCATCCTCGACCGCCTGCTCTACCGCCATCGGCCCAGCGACTGGGCGACGCTGACCCTGGGCCGCCAGGACATCGCCTGGGACGACGGCTTCCTCGTCATGGACGGCACGCCCCTGGACGGCAGCCGCTCGGCCTACCTGAACGCGCTGCGCCTGGAGCTCACGGCCGAGGATCCCGATCTCTCGCTGCTCGAGGGCTTCTTCGCCCACAACCCGGCCACCGACGACCTGGTGCTCTGGGACGACGACATCGAGCGCCGCCTCACCGACGCTGACGAGACCGCCGCCGCCCTGCGCGCCCGCTTCGCGCGGCAGCACCAGCTCGCCCTGATCTGGAAGCGCGAGCGCGACCCGGACCACGCGCGCCCGGCCCTCGACGCCTGGACGCTCGGCTACCGCATCGAGCGCACGCGCGGCGCCGTCAACGTGATGGGCGAAGTCGCCATCCAGTACCAAGACTGGTCGGCGCCCGCGAAAACGAGCGGCCTCGCTTGGGCCATGCAAACTCGGCTGCGTCGCCCGCTCCGCGACGAGATCCGCATGGACCTTGGCGTCTACGCCTACTCGGGTCGCATCGGCGACCAGCTCGCCTTCCGCACGCCCTGGGGCCGCTGGCCCAAGTGGAGCGAACTGATGCTCTACCGCTTGATCGGCGAGGGCGGCGTCGGCGCCTGGGCCAACCTCGCGGGCCCCTGGATCGAGCTCGAGCGCCGCAAGGGAGCCGTCCTGTTCGGATTCGGCGCGCAGATCATCCTGGCACCGGAGCCGCGGTGGGAGGTCCGCGACATGCTCCTGCGTTTATGCCTCGAAAGGGCGCTTGCCGCAGGGCTGAGCACGCAGCTCTTGCTCGAACAGATGCTGGGCACGGGCTACGATAGCGTGGACTACCAGCCCGCCTTCGGCAGCTGCTGCGTCCGCCCGATCGACGCCGGCGGAGGCGCCTTCCTCCGCTGGCAGCTAACCTACGAAACGAATTGAGGAGCGCGATGCCGCCCTTCCACCTGCCCTGGTCCAGCTTCGGCGCCCTGCTCGTGCTCGCGGGCGCCGTCCTCCTCGCCGTCGTCTGGGCGCTCGTCGACCGCGCGCGGGAGGGCCGCCAGTGATCGTCTACATCCTCGTGCTCGTGGCCTATCTCGCGCTCCTCGCCGGCATCGGGCTCTACTTTCGCGGGCGCAGCAAGAGCGCGGCGGACTTCGCCATCGGCGGGCGCTCGGTGGGGCCCTGGGTCACCGCGCTCTCCTTCGTGGCCGCCTACTACTCGAGCGTGGTGATCATCGGCGGCGGCGCCTTCGGCTGGCGCTTCGGCCTCTCGACGCTCTGGATCGGCGCCGGCAACGTGCTGGTCGGCAGCACGCTCGCCTTCATCGTGATGGGCCGGCGCGTGCGGCGCATGAGCGAGAACCTCGAGGTGCACACGCTGCCCGGCTTCTTCTCGCGCCGCTACGACTCGCCCGCTGCGCGCATCTTCAGCGCCGCGATCACGGGCCTCTTCCTGATCATCTACAACGTCAGCGTGCTCAAGGGCATGGCCAACGCCTTCGAGGTGCTGATGGACATGCCCTACATGGGCGGCGTCCTGCTCAGCGGCATCGTGATCCTCTTCTACACGGCCGTGGGCGGGTACCTGGCCGTCGTTTGGACGAGCTTCGTGCAGGCGATCATCATGATCATCGCGCTCGTTCTGCTGACGGTCTTCGCCCTCCACCGCGTGGGCGGCATGACCGAGCTCGTCGACCGCCTCAGCCTGCTCGGCGCGGGCTACGTGGAGAGCCCCGGCCAGTGGGGCTGGGCGGGCCTCGTCAGCTTCGGCCTCATCGTGAGCCTCGGCGCCTGGGGCCTGCCGCAGCTGCTCATCCGCTTCTACTCGATCAAGAGCGAGCGCGCGCTGCGCGTGGCCACGGTGGTCGTCACCCTGGGCGCGGCGATGGCCGTGCTGCCTTACCTCTGCGGCGCCATCGCCCGCGTGCTGGTGCCGGACATCGCGAACCCGGACCAGGCCATCCCCTCGCTCACGCGCCTGGTCCTGAACGACTGGGGCGGCGCGCTTTTCCTCGCGGGCGTCGTCGCCGCGGGCATGAGCACCTTCGCGGGCGTGCTGCTGATCATCGCCAGCAGCCTCGTGCGCGATGTCTGGATCGAAGGCCTGGGCCGCGCGCTCGACAATGCCGCCGAGCTGAAGGCCAGCCGGATCACCAGCCTGGCCGTCGGCCTCGTCAGCGTGCTGATCGCGCTGAAGCCGCCGGGCCTCGTGCTCGTGCTCACGGCCTTCGCCTGGGCGGTGATCGCCTCGACGAACCTCTGGCCTCTGCTCTTCGGCATCTGCTGGCGGCGCACCAGCCCGCGGGCCACCCTGGCCAGCATGGTGCTGGGCGCCGCCACCGCGCTCGGCTGGGAGCTGCTGCGCAAGCAGCTGCCCGCGCCCTGGAGCGGCCTCCACGGCTTCATCACGGGGAGCTTCGTGGCGCTGGTCGTGATCGCGGTCGGCACTCTGCTCGGCCGGCCGGCGCCGCCGGCGGCGATCGCACGGGCCTGGGGCGAGCGAGTCCGCGGGCGCTGAGGCGTCTGGAGCCGCGCCCGCGGCTCTGCTATGCTCGGGTGCGCCCGCGGCCCCCGCCGCGGAGGAGCTGCGATGCTGCCGTCTGCCATCGATCCCCTGGGCGCCCTCGAAGCCCTCGTGGACCCGATTCTCGTCGGGGATGCGACGGGTCGACCGCTCTTCGTGAACGCCGCCTGGCGCGCGGAGCTCGGCTGGAGCGCGGAGGCGCTGGCCGCTGCGGGGCTGGCCGCGCTCGCAGCCGGCGACGGCCCCTTCGCAGCCGCGCTGCGGCAGGCCCCCGCCCAGCTGGCCGCGGCCTCGGGACGGCTCGAGTTCGGGTCCTGCGCGCTGCGCGCGGCGGACGGCAGGGTCCAGCGCGCCGCCGCGCGGCTGCACGCCCTGTCCGACGCGCCGCCGACGGCCTTCCTGCTCCAGCTTCGCCTGCGCTGCGACTGCACAGCCGAGCGCGAGACCCTGCGCGCGGTCTTCGAGAGCCTCAGCGATGGGCTCTACATCAAGAATGCCGAGCTGCGCTACGTGGCGATCAATCCGACCCTCTGCGGCTTGCACGGGCGCAGCGAGGAGGAGCTGATCGGCAGGCGCGCGGCCGATCTCTTTCCCGCCGCCACGGCCGAGGCGCTCGAAGCCTCCGACCGCCGCGCTCTCGCGGGCGAGCGCGTGGAGAGCGTCCACGAGATTCCGATGCCCGACGGCCTGCACACCATGCGGATCGTCAAGACGCCCCTGCGCGACGCCGGCGGTCGCATCGTCGGGCTCTGCGCCGTCGCGCGCGATGTCGGCGACGCGCAGGCGCTCGAGAGCGCCCTGCGCACCAGCGAGGAGCGCCTGCGCCTCCTCTCCGAGAACATACCCGGCGTGCTCTTCTCCTACTTGCGCGACACGCAGGGACGGCGGGAGGCGACCTATCACAGCCGCGGCCTGGAGGCGGTGATCGGCGCGGAGAACGCCCGTCGCGTGCGCAGCGGTGAGATCGAGTATCGCAGCCTGATCCACCCGGACGATCTCGACCGGATGCCGCAGCATCTCCCGGTGCCGGGCAGCGACAGCCTCAGCTTCGAGGCCGAGTACCGCGTGCAGGACGGCTACGGCGGCTACCGCTGGGTGCACGTGCGCAGCACGCGCGTCCTCCTGCCCGACGGCCGCACCCGCTGCCACGGCGTGCTCCTCGATGTCGATGAGCGGCGCCGCATCGACAGCGCCCTGCACGAGTTGAGCAGCCGCCTGCAGGCGCTCACCGATCAGCTCCCCGGCGTCGTCTTCTCCTACCGCCGCCGCCCGGATGGACATCGGGAGGCCGTGTACATCAGTCCCGGTCTGGACGTGCTGCTCGGTCCGAAGTTCGCCTGGCAGATCCAGCAGGACATGGACGCCCTGCACACCCTGATCCACCCGGAGGACGTGGCTGCCGTCGTCGATGGCGATCGCCACGACGGACCCGGCCGCTGGTCGAGCGATGTCGAGTACCGCACGCTCACCGACGGCGGCATCTATCGTTGGGTGTATAGCCGCGCGAGTGGCCTGCTCGAGCCGGACGGCACGATCGTCTGGCACGGCGTCATCGTCGACATCGACGAGCGCAAGCGCCTGGAATCGGCGCTGCGCCAGGCCTCGCTGAGCCTGCAGACCCTGGCCGACAACCTGCCGGGCGTCGTCTACTCGTATCGACACCTACCGGACGGCCGGCGCGAGAGCCTCTACATCAGCCCGCGCGGCCTCGAGGAGATCATCGGGCCCCAGAACGCGGCGCGCATGCGCCTGGATCTCGATTATCACGACCGCCTGCTCCATCCCGAGGAACAGGCCAGCTTCTCGCCGCTGCGGCCGGGCCCGAGCGACGAGACGCTGCGCTTCGGCCGCGAGTACCGGCTCCGCCACGACGACGGGAGCTATCGCTGGGTCGACTCGCGCGCGACGGGTTTTCCGCAGGCCGACGGTTCCGTCATCTGGCATGGTTTGATGATCAACATCTCCCGCCGCAAGCGCGCCGAGGAAGAGCTGCGCCTGCACTCGGAGACCCTCGAGCGCACCAACCGCGAGCTGAACGCGGCGATCCTCCAGGCCGAGAGCGCGATCCAGGCGCGCGGCCGCTTCCTCGCGACGATCAGCCACGAGATCCGCACGCCGCTGACCGCCATCCTCGGCTTCGCCGAGCTGTTGCTCGCCTCGCCCGAGCGCGCCGATCTCCAAGAGAGCCTGGAGCTGATCCGCGACAACGGCCACTACCTGCTGCGCATCATCAACGACGTCCTCGACTACTCGAAGATCGAGGCCGGCAGGCTCCAGCTCGAGCGCGAGACCTTTGCGCCGGCGGCCTTCCTCGGTGAGCTCTGCGCCCTGATGCGCGTGCGCGCCGAGGCCAAGGGCCTCAGCCTCAAGCTCGAGCTCGATCCGCGCTTGCCGGCGGCGCTGCAGGGCGATCCTACCCGCCTGCGCCAGATTCTCCTCAACCTGCTCGGCAATGCGATCAAGTTCACGGAGCAGGGTCGGGTCACGCTGCGCGGCCGCTATCAGGAGGACGAGCCGCCGCGGCTCCTCGTGGATGTCGAGGACACGGGCATCGGCTTGCCGCCCGGCGATCCCGAGCGCCTCTTCGAGGCCTTCGTGCAGGGCGACCCCTCGGACGCGCGCGCCTTCGGCGGCACCGGGCTCGGCCTCGCGATCAGCCGGAGCCTGGCCGGCCTGCTCGGCGGCGACATTGCGCTGGCCTCGGTGCCGAGCGGCGGCAGCTGCTTCACCCTGAGCGTGCCGGCGCACCTGGAGCCGGCGGCGGCTTGCGCGGGCGCGCCGGCGACGGCCCCGCAGCGCCTGCCGGGCCGCGTGCTCGTCGTCGAGGACAACGCGACGAACCGCGTGCTGATCCGCCTGCTGCTCGAGGCGCTGGGCACGACGGTGGTCGATGCCCCCGACGGCCAGGCCGCGCTCGCTGCGGTGGCCGCCGCGACACCGCCCTTCGATGTCATCTTGATGGACATCCAGATGCCCGGCCTCGACGGCTACGAGGTCACGCGGCGCCTGCGCGAGCAGGGCTGCCGGACGCCGATCGTCGCTCTCACTGCGCACGCCCTCGACGGCCATCGCGAGCGCTGCCTCGCGGCGGGTTGCGACGCCTACTGCGCCAAGCCGATCGATCGGCAGGAGCTGCTGGGCGTGCTGGCCGCCTGCGTGGCGCGCAGCGAGGCCGGCCGCTGACTCAGCGCGGACCGCGGGCGGACCGCTGCGGCGGCGCCCAGCCCGCGGGATCGAGCTCCAGGTACTCGGCGAGCACGGCGTAGACCTCCGGGTAGCTCTGCCGCAGCTCCTGCGGCAACTCGAAGAAGAGCTCCACGGCGGTGGCGAAGAACTCGGTCGGGCTCTCGGCGGCGTCCCGGTCGAAGAGCACTTCGCGCCGTAGGCGCAGCAGCTTGGCGTGCCGTTCGAAGGCCGCCTGGAAGGCCTCGCGCCAGCGCGCGGCCAGCGCGGGCGTCGACAGGTAGGGCGTGCCGTCGGCCTCGCCGGTCTGGTCGTCGAGCTGGTGCGCGAACTCGTGGAGGACCAGGTTGTAGCCGTCGCGCCGCCGCGACTCGCGCCGCGCATCCGCCCAGCTCAGCACGACCACGCCGCGCCCCCAGGACTCGCCCGCCCGCTCGTCGGGCCCCTCGTGCACGATGCCGTACTCGTCCATCTCCGGCTCGCTGACGACGAAGGCCTCCGGGTAGACGAGGATTGTCTCCAGCCCCGGATAGTAGTCCGCGGCTGCGCGGAGCTGCAGCAGCGCGGCCTGGCCGAGGATGGCCAGGCGCATCGGCTCGTCGACCGTCAGCCCATCGGCGCCCTCGAAGTGCTTCTCGGCGAGAAGCACCTGCAGGACGCCCTCGTGCCGCGGCTGCAGCGCGGCGGGCAGGGCCGCGCAGAGGGGCGCCTTGGCCAGGAGCAGGCGCCGCTCGGCCTCCGTGAGCGGAGTCGCGAGGAGGCGGCGCCGGCGGCGTCCGCGCAGAAAGAACATCGTTGCCTCCGGGGCCGGGCCGCCGGGCGGCGGCCGGGCCGGCGCCAGCATGCCGCATCGGGGGCGTCGCCCCAAGCGCGGATTCGCCTGGTGACGCGCCGCACGCCAGCCGCTATGCTCGACGCCGGAGGCACCATGGCGAACCTGGCCGTCGACCTTTTCGGCCTGCACTTCCCGAACCCCGTTTGGCCCGCTGCGGGACCCACCGTGCGCGACGGGGCGATGATCCTGCGCCAGGTGGCCGGCGGCGCGGGCGGCGTGGTCTGCAAGACGATCAGCAGCGAAGCCGCGCCCGTGCCCAAGTACCACATGCTGAACCTGGCCCGGAACCGCCGCGGCGGCATGCTCAATTCAGAGCTCTGGAGCGAGCTGCCGCCGGAGCAGTGGCTGGAGCGGGAATACGCGATCGCCCTCACGGCCGGCGTGCCCGTCGTCGCCTCTCTCGGTTACAGCGCCGCCGAAGTAGCGCGCCTGGGCAAGGCCGCCGAAGCCGCCGGCGTGCACGCGCTCGAGGTGACCGTGCACTACGCCGCCGAAGAGCCCTGGCAGGTGATGAAGACCCTGCGCGAGGCGGTGTCGATCCCGATCATCGCCAAGCTGAGCCCGCACGATCCGGCCACCGTGATCGAGACGGCCCGCAAGCTCGAGCCCTTCGTGGACGGCATCGCCGCCATCAACAGTCTGGGGCCGGCCCTGCGCATCGACATCGAGGCCTGTCAGCGCACTCTGGGCACCGAGTACGGCTACGGCTGGCTGAGCGGGCCGCCGATCAAGCCCGTCGCCCTGCGCATCGTCTTCGATCTCGCGCGCACGGTGAAGGTGCCGGTGATCGGCGTCGGCGGCATCCGCACGGGCGCCGACGTCGTGGAGTTCCTGATGGCCGGCGCGAGCGCCGTGCAGGTCTGCACGGCGAACATCCTCGAGGGACCGGGCGTCTTCGCGCGGCTCAACCGCGAGCTCGCGGCCTGGCTCGACGCGCACGGCGTGGCGAGCGTGGGGGAGATCGTCGGGCGCTTTCCGCAGAAGCTCGGCGCCGAGGCCGGGCGTACGCTCGCCGGCGTGGGCACCACGGGCCGCGTTCACTTCAGTGGCCCGCCGCCCACGGTGGAACCCGCGCGCTGCACGCTCTGCGACCTCTGCGTGACGAGCTGCGCCTACGACGCGCTGCGCATCGACAAGGTGGCCAGCCCGGAGGCCGTCATCGTCGAGGGCGAGCGCTGCTTCGTCTGCGGCCTCTGCGTGACGGTCTGCCCGACCGCCGCGCTCAGGCTCGACCTCGATCCCGCGCTCGGCCCGGCCGGCGCCATCCAGCCCGAGCCGCGGTCGGGAGGCCGCGCGTGAGCCTGCTCATCCGCCGTGCGCGCCTCCTGGCGACGATGGATGCCGCCGGCCGCCGCCTCGAGGACGCCAGCCTGCTGATCGAGGGCACGCGCATCGCCGCAGTCGGCGCGGCCGCGGAGCGCGCAAGCGCTGAGCGCGTGATCGAAGGCGCCGACCTGCTCGTGACGCCTGGCCTCGTCAACACGCACCACCATCTCTATCAGACGCTCACGCGCGCTCTGCCCGGCGCGCAGGACGCGTCGCTCTTCGACTGGCTCGTCCACCACTACCCGATCTGGCGCCACCTGGACGCCGACCTGCTCGCCGTCGCCACCCGCACGGGGCTGGCCGAGCTGCTGCTCTCCGGCTGCACGCTGACGAGCGACCACCACTACCTCTTTCCGACGGAAGCCGCGGCCGAGCTGATCGACGTGCAGATCGCCGTCGCGCGCGAACTCGGCATCCGCTTCCAGCCCACGCGCGGCTCGATGAGCCTGGGCAAGAGCGCCGGCGGTCTGCCGCCCGACAGCGTTTGCCAGGACGAGGCGACCATCCTCGCCGACTGCCGCCGCCTGGCGACCCTCAGCGACCCGGCGCCCGGCGCCATGCTGCGCATCGACCTCGCGCCCTGCTCACCCTTCTCGGTGACGCCCGCCACGCTGCGCGCCACGGCCGCGCTCGCCCGCGAGGCCGGCCTGCGCCTGCACACGCACGTCGCCGAGACCCTCGACGAGGAGCGCTACTGCCTGGCGACCTTCGGCGCGCGGCCGGTGGCCCACCTCGCGGCGCAGGGCTGGACCGGGCGCGACGTCTGGTACGCCCACGCCGTGCACCTGCACGACGCGGAGATCGCCCTGCTCGGGCGCACGGGCACGGGCGTCGCCCACTGCCCCTCGAGCAACCTTCGCCTGGGCAGCGGCACAGCGCGCATCGCGGAGCTGCTGGCGGCGGGCGCGCCGGTGGGTCTGGCCGTCGATGGCTCGGCCTCCAACGACGGCAGTCACCTGCTCGCCGAGGCGCGGCTCATGCTGCTCCTAAGCCGCCTGAGGGAGCGC
>VGXI01000111.1 GCA_016873475.1 bacterium
GGGGCGGCCTGCCCGAGCAGATCGAAGACGGCGTGAGCGGCCTGCTCGTGCCGCCCGAGGCCCCGGCCGCCCTCGCTGCCGCCATCCGCCGCTACTTCGCCGAGGACCTGGCGACGCGCCTCGCGCCGGGCATCGCGGCGGCACGCATGCGCTTCGCCTGGTCCGGACTCGCGAGCGCCCTGCGCGGGCTGGTCTCCGAACTCGGGGAGGGGGCGCGATGAAGGGGGGCCTGGCGCCGCGCGCGCGGCCCGTCTTCCCGCCCTCGCCGCTCCCGGCCGCGGGGCGGGCGGCGCCGGCGCACCCGGGGCCCGCGCTCGCGGCCTTCCTCGGGGCGTCGCTGGCCGTGGGCCTGGCCTGGACGCCCGGCGCGCTGGCCGCCGCGGCGGCCGGAGTGCTGCTCCTGCTCCTGCTGCCCGCGCCGAGCGCCTTTGCCTGGCGGGCCCTCGCGCGCTTCGCGCCGCTGCTCGTCCTCGTGCCCCTCCTGCATGCGCTCGACTGGCGCGGCTTCGGGGCCTGGCCGGCGCTCTGGCAGCTGGAG
This sequence comes from bacterium, assembly GCA_016873475.1. Classification (NCBI taxonomy): domain Bacteria; species bacterium. Next base: position 539 of record VGXI01000111.1, read on the forward strand.
CGCGCCGGCCTGAGGAGCGGCGCGCTGGCGGCGCTGCGCCTCGCGCTGTGGATCCTCATCTCGGCGCGCACCCTCGAGCGCCTGCAGCCGGCAGCGCTGCTCGCGCGGCTGCCGGTCTCGCCGCGCCTCGCGCGCCTCGCGCTCGCGCCCCTGCTCGCCGTGGGCTGGTTCGAGCTGGCCCTGGGCGAGGCCTTCCTGCTCGAGCGCGCCTGGCGCGCGCGCGGCGGCGGCGGGCGGCTCGCGCACTGGCCGGCCCTGCTGCTGCCGCTCTTTCGCAACCTGCTCGCGCGCGGCGACGCGCTGGCCGATTCGCTCGCCCTGCGCCGCTTCCCCGAGCGCTGGGCCGGCGCGCCGAGGCCGCTGCCGGCCCCGCGCGAGCTGCTGCCTGCCCTCGCGGGCGGCGGGGCGCTGCTCGCGGTGCTCCTGCTGCGGCGAGGTCCGGTCTGATGCCGAACTACCGCCTGCTCCTCGCCTACGACGGCGGCGACTTCCGCGGCTGGCAGCGCCAGCCCGCCGGCCGCAGCGTGCAGGGCGAGCTCGAGCGCGCCCTCGCCCTGCTCGCGCGGGCGCCCGTCGCGGTGCAGGGCGCCGGGCGCACCGACGCCGGCGTGCACGCCCTCGCGCAGTGCGCCTCCTTCGCGTTCGACCCGCCGCGCCCGCTGCCGCCCGAGCGCCTGCTCGCCGCCCTGCGCGGCCTGCTGCCGGCGGACATCACGCCCCTGGCCGTGCACGAGGCGCCCGCAGACTTCAACGCGCGCTACTCGGCGACGGCCCGCTTCTACGAGTACCGCCTCGGGCTCGTCCCTTGCGCGCCGCTGCGCCGTCTGCGCTGGGAGCTGGGCCGGCCGCTGGATCTGGCGGCGATGCAGGCCGCCCTCGACTTGCTCGCCGGCGCCGAGGACTTCCGCGCCTTCTCGACGAGGGAGGGCGCGGCGCGCGGCACGCGCTGCCGGCTGCGCCGGCTCGCGCTCGCGCGGCGGGAACCGGCGGGGGACGAGCTGAGTTTGGCGATCGGCGCCGATCGCTTCCTCCACAACATGGTGCGCATCGTCGTCGGCACCTTGGTGGAGATCGGCCGCGGCCGCTGGCAGCCCGAGCGCATGGCGGCCATCCTCGCCAGCGGCGACCGGCGGCTGGCGGGTCCGACGGCGCCGCCCCAGGGTCTCTTCCTCGAGCGCGTCGAGTATCCGGCGCGCTTCCTGGCGCCGGGCGAGGCGCCCGCGGCCTGAGCCCGCGGCCCTGGACGGCGCTCTGCCCCTTGCCTATACTGGCCGCTCGGCCGGCCGCCAGGCCGGCGCGACCTATCATTGAGAGAGGACGAGCGATGCGCTTTTTCATCGACACCGCGAACGTGGAGGAGATCCGGCAGGCCGCCGCGATGGGCGTCCTGGACGGGGTGACCACCAACCCCAGCCTGATGGCGAAGGAGAAGGGCGACCCGCGCGCCATCCTCGCCGAGATCTGCCGGATCGTGCCCGGCCCGGTGAGCGCCGAGGTGCTCGCCCTGGACGCCGAGGGCATGCTTCGCGAGGGGCGCGAGCTGCGCAAGATCGCCGACAACATCGTCGTCAAGGTGCCGATCACCCTCGAGGGCCTGCGCGCGATCAAGACCTTCAAGGCCGAGGGCATCGAGACCAACGCCACGCTCTGCTTCTCGGTCACGCAGGCCCTGCTCGTGGCCAAGGCGGGCGCGAGCTACGTGAGTCCCTTCGTCGGCCGCCTGGACGACATCGGCCAGGACGGCATGGACCTGATCGCCGACATCGTGCAGCTCTACCAGAACTACAGCTTCCCGACCGAGGTGCTCGTGGCCAGCGTGCGGCACCCGGTGCACGTCGTCGAGGCCGCGCGCCTGGGCGCGGACGTGGCGACGATCCCCTACAAGGTGATCGCGCAGCTCATCAAGCACCCGCTCACCGATAGCGGCATCGAGCGCTTCCTGGCCGACTGGAAAGCGCGCGAGGGGAGCTGACATGCTGCCCGGCAGCCCCGAGCGCCCGCAGCGCTGGATTCCCGTCCTCACCGGCGTGCTGACGGGCCTGTCCATCGCCGCCCTCGCCGTCGTGCTCTTCCTGGTGCTCAAGGGGCCTTCGCTGCTGCGCCGCGAAGCCCAGGGCCTCCTGCTCGAGCAGCTCGCCTCGCTGCGCCTGGAGACGGAGGGCGCCAGCTTGGCCGGCCTGGCCGGCGGCCCGGACGCCATCGGCGAGGGCCGGCGCAACGCCGTCGTCCGCGCGACCGAGAAGGTGGCGCCGGCGGTGGTCTCCGTGCAGGTGACGCAGGTGCAGCGCTACGTCTCGCAGCCGCGCTCGATCTTCGAGTACTTCGAGTTCTTCGGCCGGCCGCGCGTCTACGAGCAGGAAGTGCCGGGCCAGGGCAGCGGTGTGCTGGTCAGCCCCTACGGCCGCGTCGTGACGAACAACCACGTCGTCGAGGGCGCGCGCTCGATCCAGGTCACGCTCAGCGACGGCCGCAGCTTCCCGGCCAAGCTGCTCGACGCGAGCACCAAGCACGACATCGCGCTCCTGCAGCTCGAGCTCCCCGAGGGCACACAGGTGCCCTACGCCGAGCTCGGCGACAGCGACGAGCTCCTGATCGGCGAGTGGGTGATCGCCATCGGCAGCCCCTTCGGCTTCCAGCTCAACGACATCCGGCCCAGCGTCACGGTCGGCGTCGTCAGCGCCCTGCACCGGGAGGTCATGGCGGGCGGCGAAGGCCTCTACGCGGACATGATCCAGACCGACGCCGCGATCAATCCGGGCAACAGCGGCGGCCCGCTCATCGACAGCGAGGGCAAGGTGATCGGCATCAACACGCTGATCTTCACGAAGACGGGCGGCAGCCTCGGTATCGGCTTCGCGCGTCCGATCAACAAGGTGGTCTGGATCCTCAACGAGTTCGAGCGCTACGGCCAGGTGCGCGACACCTGGGCCGGCTTCGAGGCGACGGACCTGAAGCCCTTCCACGTCGTGCACTACGGCCTCGGGGTCAAGAAGGGCATCTTCGTGACGACGGTCTTCCGCGGCGGCCCTGCCGAGGCGGGCGGCCTCCAGCCCGGCGACGTCGTGACGGCCATCCACGGCCAGGCCGTGGGCTTTTTCGGCGACGGCAACCGCATCTTCGCCCGCTTCGAGGTGGGGGACCGGGTCAAGCTGAGCGTCCACCGCGACGGGCGCATGCTCACGCTGCCCGTCAAGCTCGAGAGCTACAAGGAACCCGCGACCGATGATTGAACGTTATACGCGGCCCGCGATGGGCGCCATCTGGACCGAAGAAGCCAAGTTCGCCCGCTGGCTCGAGATCGAGATCCTCGCCTGCGAGGCGCAGGCCGAACTCGGGCGCATTCCGCGCGAGGCGGCGCGGACGATCCGTGCCAAAGCCCGCTTCGACGCCGCGCGCATCGCCGAGATCGAGGCGACCACCGACCACGACGTGATCGCCTTCCTCACCAACGTCGCCGAGCACGTCGGCGAGCCGAGCCGCTACGTGCACCTCGGCATGACCTCGAGCGACATCCTCGACACGGGGCTGGCGCTCGCCATGCGCCCGGCGGGCCGGCTCCTGCTCGCGGACATCGACGCCCTCGCCGCCGTGCTCGAGCGCCGCGCGCTGGAGTTCAAGAAGACGCCCTGCATCGGGCGCAGCCACGGCATCCACGCCGAGCCGACTACCTTCGGCCTCAAGCTCCTGCTCTGGCTGGCCGAGATGCGGCGCAACCGCGTGCGTCTGGAGGCGGCGATCGCGACGATCAGCGTGGGCCAGATCTCGGGCGCGGTGGGGACCTTCGCCCACCTCGACCCGCAGGTGGAGGAATACGTCTGCGCGAAGCTGGGCCTCGCCCCGGCGCCCGTCTCCACGCAGGTGCTGCAGCGCGATCGCCACGCCGAGTACCTCTGCACCCTGGCCGTGATCGCCTCGAGTCTGGACAAGATGGCCACCGAGCTGCGCAACTTGCAGCGCACGGACATCCTCGAGGTGGAGGAGCCCTTCGCCAAGGGCCAGAAGGGCTCGAGCGCGATGCCGCACAAGCGAAACCCGATCACCAGCGAGCGCGTGAGCGGCCTCGCCCGCATCCTGCGCGGGCACGCGGTGGCGGCTCTGGAGAACGTGGCGCTCTGGCACGAGCGGGACATCACGCACTCGAGCGTGGAGCGCGTGATCGTTCCCGACGCCACCATCCTGCTCGACTACATGTTCGCCCGGTTCACGCGGGTGGTGGACGGGCTGCTCGTCTACCCCGAGCGGATGCGGGCCAATATCGACCGCACGCAGGGCCTTGTCTTCAGCCAGGTGCTGCTGCTCGCCCTCGCCGAGGCGGGGGCGAGCCGCGAGGCGGCCTACGCCCTCGTGCAGGAGGCGGCGATGGGCATCTGGGCCGGCGACCGGCAGTTCCTCGACGCCGTGCTGGCCAGCGAGGGCATCGTGAAGGCCCTCGGCGAGACGAGGATCCGCGCCTGCTTCGACCTCGAGCACCAGCTGCGCAACGTCGACACCATCTTCGCCCGCGTGCTCGGCTAGCGGCGGCCGCCCCGGGGGCGCCCGGGATCGCCGGCTGGCGAAACATTTGCTTCACAAGCTGCCGAACCCTGGTCTAGGCTCCCCGCCGATCGCGATCCGGTACCCTTGAACTCGGAGGCTTCTTTTATGCGTAAGCTAGCGCTTGCTCTCTTGATCGTGGCGCTCAGCGCCGGCGCGGCCTCGGCCATGGACATGGCCGCCCGCACCTTCTACATCCACGGCATCTTCGTTCTGCCGACGGGCGACTTTGGCGATGCGGCCGGCAACGGCTTCGGCGGCGGCGTGGGCATCAAGGTGCCACACGACGATCGCCTCAGCTTCCGCGGCGAAGTGGGCTACGTCATGTTCGGCAGCAAGGACATCGATGGCTACGATCTCGACGGCGACCCCGTCACCTACGAGTACTCGAGCAGCATGATCCCCATCATCGCCATGGCCGAATACCAGTTCAATCCGGACAGCCCGATCTATGGACTCGGTGGCGTCGGCCTCCACTACTGGAGCACTGACATCAGCCCCTCGCTGCCGATCGACGTTGACGACAGCGGCACGGAGTTTGGCCTTACCCTGGGCGGCGGCTTCCGCATCAACGAGCAGCTCTCCGGCGAGGCCCGCTACAACATCATCAGCGACTACAACCAGTTCACGATCAACGTCGTCTTCCAGTTCTAGCCTGGCTTTGACAGGCCGCCCCGGCGGGGCTATCCTTCGCGCAGCAAGCGGAGCCCAGCGCGACTGGCGGCCTTGCGGAGGCTCAAACGAGCAAGCGGCCCTCCCGTCGGGGAGGGCCGCCGTGTTCTGGGCAGGCCTGTTCGTCGCCTAGAAGCCCGGCCACAGATAGTAGAGCCCGGGCGCCGGCGCCAGGCTGTCCAGGCGCCGCTCGAGGCGAACCGCGGGCGCAGCGGTGCCGGCGAGGTGGCCCTCGAGGCTCTCCGCGAGCCGATCCCAGAGCGGCAGGGCCTGGCGGTGCTCGACGACGCGCACCGTCTCGGCGTTCGCGGCCTCGCGCAGCAGGTCGAGCAGCTCCTCCTCGTAGCCGACGGCGTCGATGAGGCCGAGCGCCTTCGCCTGCCGCGCCGTGTAGATGCGCCCGTCGGCCAGGGCGCGCACGCGGCTGCTGTCCAGGCTGCGCCCCTCGGCGACGGCGGCGATGAAGCTCGCGTAGGCGTCGTCGACGATGCCCTGGATGATCGCCCGGTGCTCCTTGCTCATCGGCTTGCCCGGGTTGAGCAGGTCCTTGTTCGGCCCGCTGGTCAGCGTGACCAGTTCCACGCCCAGCTTGTCGAACAGGCCGGCGGCATTCCAGCTCTGGATGAGGACGCCGATCGAGCCCGTCAGGCAGGTCGGGTGGGCGAGGATGCGGCTCGCGCCCATCGCCACGTAGTAGCCGCCGCTGGCCGCGAGGCCGTTCATCCGCGCGATCACCGGCTTGCCCGTCTCGGCGCTGTAGCGGCGCAGCCGCTGGTAGATGACGTCCGAGGGGTCGACGGCCCCGCCCGGCGAGTCGATGTCCACGAGCAGGCCGGCGATCGACTCGGTCTCTATGGCGTGGTCGATCAGCTCCTCGGTGCGCTCGAGCAGGGACGCGCGGCGCCAGCCGAAGAGGCTCTCGTCCGGCTCGGCGCTGATCACGCCGAGGATCGGCACGCGCAGGAAGCTGGCCTCGGCGCTCTCGTCGCCAAAGAGGTGCTCGTCGTGCGCGGCGCGGCCGGCGGGCGTCTCCTGGTCGCCGGCGTTCATCGCCGTCACGAGCAGCAGGCAGCTGCCCGCCTGCAGGCTGAGGAAGCCGAGGATCACCAGGATGCCGAGGATGTGGAAGATGCTCTGTATCGTCTTGTGGGCGTCCATGCACTGCCTCGCGGCGGGTGGAAAAGGGGCTGGACATTCGGGCGGACTTGCCTAGTATATGGCCTTTCCCAGCGCAGCCAACCTCCTTTTTGCCGGCGCGGCAAGCGGCGGCGGGCGGGAGCCATGGAAGCCGCGATCGACGTCAGCCGACTCGAAGACGCCGACCTGGAGCGGGAGCTGCGCGCGCACGGCCTCACGCTCAAGCTCTCGGAAGCCCGGCGCATCGGCGAACTGCTCGGCCGCGCGCCCACCCTCACCGAGCTCACCCTCTTCGATACGATGTGGAGCGAGCACTGCTCCTACAAGAGCAGCCGCGAGCACCTGAAGCGCTGGCTGCCCACCGAAGGCCCGGACGTGGTGCTCGGTCCGGTGGAGGACGCCGGCATCGTTCGCCTCGGCGAGGCGGACGGCCGGCGCTGGTGCCTGGTGATCGGGCACGAGAGCCACAACCACCCCAGCCAGGTGCTGCCCTTCGAGGGCGCGGCGACGGGCATCGGCGGCATCGTGCGCGACGTCTACTGCATGGGCGCCACGGTGGTGGGCGTGCTCGACCCCCTGCGCTTCGGCGACCCGCGGGGCGCCGAGGCGGCGCGGAGCCGCGCCATCATGGCCGGCGTCGTCGACGGCATCTGGCACTACGCCAACGCCCTCGGCGTGCCGAACCTGGGCGGCGACCTCGTCTTCCACCCGGGCTACGACGACAACTGCCTGGTCAACGTGGTGGCGGTGGGCCTCGTCCCCGAGGACGAGATCGTGCGCAGCCGGGTGCCGGCCGAGGCGGCAACGGAGCCCTACGACTTCATCCTCGTCGGCAAACCCACGGACGAGTCGGGCTTCGGCGGCGCGGCCTTCGCGAGCGTCATCCTCGACGAGGGCGTGGAGAACCGCGGCGCCGTGCAGGTGCCCGACCCCTTCCTCAAGCGCGTGCTCAGCGAGGCGAACAAGGCCGTGCTCGCTGCGGCGCGCGCGGCGGGCATCGCGATCGGCTTCAAGGATCTCGGCGCGGGCGGCATCGCCTGCGTCTCGAGCGAACTGGCCGAGGCGGGCGGCTTCGGCATGCGGGTCTACCTGGATCGCGTGCACGTCGCCGACGAGCGGCTCGCGAGCCGCGTCATCGCCTGCAGCGAGACGCAGGAGCGCTACGGCTGGGCCGTGCCCCGCCGCTTCAGCCCGCAGGTGCTGAAGATCTACAACGAGGACTTCGACCTGCCCCACGTCTATCGTGGCGCTGCCGCGCGGGTAGTTGGCGAAGTGACTCGAGACGGCCGCTACACGCTCACGCGCGGCGAGGACCGGCTCTGCGACGCGCCGGTGAGCGTGGTGACCAGCGGCATCCGCTACGAGCGCGAGAGCGCGCCGCGGCGCCAGGAGCCGCCGGCGCCGGCGCTCGACCCCGCGCGCGACCTGGCCGCCGACCTGCTCGCCCTGCTCGCGGACCCGAACCTCTGCGACCGCAGCTACCTCTACCAGCACTACGACGGCGAGGTGCAGGGCCACGCCTGCCTGCGTCCCGGCGAGGGCGACAGCGGGGTCAGCGCGCCCTTCCAGTCGAGCCCGCTCGGATTCGCAGTCACCTGCGACGGCAATCCCTTCTACGGCGAGCGCGATCCCTACCTGGGCGGGGCGCTCGCCGTTTGCGAGGCCGTGCGCAACCTCGCCTGCCAGGGCGCCTGGCCGCTCGCCCTCACCGATTGCCTGAACTACGGCAACCCGGAGAAGCCCGGGCCCTTCGGCGCCTTCGTCGAGGGCGTGCGCGGCGTGGGCGAGGCCTGCCGCGCGATCGGCCGCCTCAGCGAGGACGATCGGGGCCCCGCGCCGCGGCACCCGATCCCGGTCGTGAGCGGCAATGTCAGCTTCTACAACGAGAGCGCGCGGGGCGCGGCGATCCCGCCGAGCCCGATCGTCGCGCTCCTCGGCCGCGTGCCGGACGTTTCGCGCGTGCCGGGCCAGCAGCTCCTCGCCGCGGGCGATCCCGTGGTCCTGCTCGGGCCGCGCGCGGGGGCGCTGGGCGGCGGCGCCTACCACCGCGTCGTCCTCGGCTCGGCGGGGGGCGCGCTGCCCGCGCCCGACTTCGCGCGCCTGCGCGCCGAGGCGCTCGTGGTGATCGAGGCCGCGCAGGCGGGCTGGATCCGCGCCGCGCACGATGTCGGCGAGGGCGGCGTGGCCGTTGCCGCCGCCGAGATGCTGCTCGGCCGCCGGCCCGGCGCCCTCGGCCTCGGCCTCGAGCTCGATCTGCCCGCGGGCGCTCTCGCCCCCGCGGCCGCGCTCTTCGACGAGACGGGCGGCTTCCTGCTCGAGGTCGCGCCCGCGCATCTCGAGGAATTCCGCGCGCGCTGCCGCGCGGCGGGCATCGCACCCGTTGCCACGGGTCGAGTCACCGCCGACGGCCGCCTGCTTCTCGCCGTGGACGGCGCGGCGCGCGTGGAGCTCGCCCTCGCGGATCTCGCGGCCGCCTGGCAGGGCACGCTGCCCGCGCTGTTCCCGCAGAGCGCCCAGGCCGCGGAGGCGTCGCGATGAGCGCGGGCGGCGAGGTGCGCGCGCCGCGCGCGGCGATCATCCAGTTCCCCGGCGTGAACTGCGAGTACGAATCGGCCCGCGCGCTGGCCGCAGCCGGCGCAGCGCCCACGATCCTGCGCTGGAACGAGGCCCCCGAGCGCCTGCGCGACTTCGAGCTCTACCTGCTCCCGGGCGGCTTCAGCTACCAGGACCGCATCCGCGCCGGCGCCGTCGCCGCCAAGGAGCGCGTGCTCGACGCGCTCTTCGATCAGGCCGCCGCGGGGAAGCCGATTCTCGGCATCTGCAACGGCGCCCAGGTGCTGGTCGAGGCCGGCTTCGTGCCGGGCCTCGCCGCCGGCGCCGTCGAGATGGCCCTCGCCCCCAACCGCATGCCGGGCCGCAGCGGCTACTTCGCCGACTGGAGCCACCTCGCGGTGGCCGCCGCCACGCCCTCCTGGCTCGCGCCGCTCGCGGGCCAGGTGCTGCCCATCCCCTTCGCGCACGGCGAGGGCCGTTTCACGAGCCGCCGCGCGGAGCTCTTCGCCGAGCTCGCCGCGGCCGGACAGATCGTGCTGCGCTACACGGGGCCGCAGGGCGAAGCGGCGGGCGGCTGGCCCGCCAACCCCAACGGCAGCGCGCTGGACGCGGCGGGCATCTGCAACCCGGCGGGCAACGTGCTCGCGCTGATGCCGCACCCCGAGCGCGCGGCGCATCTGGGTCAGGTGCCGGCCCTGCTCGCCGGCCCCTGGGGCGAGCGGCGCCGCGCCGCCGCCGGCGACTGGGCCGCGCTCGCGGGCCCGGGACCCGGCCTCGCGATCATCGCGGCGATGGTCGCCGCGGCGCGCGCGGGGCGACGGGAGGGCCGGCATGCGTCTTGACCTGCTGGTCGGCCTGAAAACCGTGGACCTC
>VGXI01000112.1 GCA_016873475.1 bacterium
CACTTCCTCGACCGCAAGCAGGCCGAGGACCGCCGCTGGGAGCACGAGGAGCCGGTGCTGGCCACGCCCCTGCCGCCGGGCGCGCGCCTGTTGCGGCAGCCGGTGCTGCGAGCGCCGGGCCAGGACACCGAGCAGGTGCTCAGCCTCGAGCTCAGCGACGCCCTGCCGGCGCCGGAGGCGATGGCGGCCGCGCTGCGGGCCCTGCTGGAGGACTACCGTCTCGGGCGCGAACTGGGCGAGAGCCGCCTGCGTCTCGTCGGGCCGATGGCCGCGGCCTTCGCCAGCGGTCTGGCCCAGCGCGGCGAGGAGCGCGCTCCCGCCGAGCGCCTGCGCATCCTCGGGTCGCCGCTCGCGCTGCGCCTGCCCTGGGAGCTCCTGCCCAGCGCGCGCGAAGGGGTCTGTCTGGGCGAGGGCCACCTGCTGACGCGAGGCACGAACTTCCTGCACTTCCGGCGGCGCAACCTGCGCCCCGGGACCGACGGCCTGCGCACGAGCCTGCGCGTCGTCGGCGAGAGCGGCGCCGCGCGGCGCCTGGCGCAGGGCATCCAGGAGCTCGTGGAGACGCGCGGCCTGGAGGTCTACTGGGCCACGGAGCAGGAGGCGACGGCGCGGATCATCCATTGCCTGGACGCCGCCGCTCTCGAGAGCCTGCTGGACGAGGGCCGGCCGGACTGCGAGCTGGTGGTGCTCGAGCTGCCGCCCGGCCACGAGACCGAGCTCGCGGAGCTGGACCCGCTCGGCGAGCGGGCCGGCGTGCTGCTCGCGCACGGCTGCCGCCATGTGCTGGCGCCGCTCGCGCCCTTCCGCGAGGTCGGCGAGCGCGACGCCTTCCGGGCCGCCCTCTACGAGCGCCTGCTCGGCGGCGCGATGGTGGGCGAATCGCTGCAGTACGCCCAGCGCGTGGTGATGGAGAGCCAGGGCGCGGATGCGGGCTGGTGGCTCTACCGCCTCTTCGGCCAGACGGACTGCGCACTCCTGCCGGCTCGCGCGCGCGGGCGGGACGGCGCCACGCTGGTCACCCCCTGATCCCCTGCTGATTCCTTCACAGCCTGCCAACAAGAACGCCGGGGCCGATGGGCCCCGGCGTTTTCAGCGGCAAGCTGCGGCGCTCAGTGCTTGCTCTTGTCCTTGCTCTTGTCCGCGCCCTTGGCCGCGTGGTCGTGCTCGTGCCCGCAGTCGCAGGCGTCGCCGAGCTGCTGCAGGAAGGCGGCGATCACGTCGTCCATGTCGGGGCGACCGATCTCGTCCAGCTCGTAGGTGACCCGGGTCGAGGGCTTCGCGATCTTCATGATGCGGCGCAGGTCGATCGGCGTGCCGATGATGACGGCATCGCACTCGACGGCGGCGATCGTCGCCTCGAGATCCGCCTTCTGCTGGCCGCCGTAGCCCATCGCCGGCAGGAGCACGCCGATGTCCGCGTACTGGGCGAAGGTCTCCTGGAGCTTGCCGACCAGGTAGGGCCGCGGATCCACGGGCTCGGCGCCGTACTTGAGCGCGGCCACCATGCCGGCGCCCAGCTTCATCTCGCCGTGCGTGAGCGTGGGGCCGTCCTCGACCACCAGCACGCGCGCCCCGGCGATGATCTCCGGATCCTCGACGGTGATCGGGCTGGCGGCGTCGATGACCAGCGCATCGGGGTTGACCTCGCGGATCGTGGCGCGCAGGCTCTCGATCTCCTCGAGATTCGCGCTGTCGATCTTGTTGATGACGATGACGTCGGCCTGGAGGAGGTTCGTCTCGCCCGGGTAGTAGCTGATCTCGTGGCCGGCGCGCAGGGGGTCGACGACGGTGATCAAGAGGTTCGGCAGGAAGAAGCTGGTGTCGTTGTTGCCGCCGTCCCAGAGGATCACGTCGGCTTCCTTCTCGGCCTCGCGCAGGATCGCCTCGTAGTCGACGCCCGCGTAGACGACGTGCCCGGCGGCGATGTGCGGCTCGTACTCCTCCATCTCCTCGATCGTGCAGTCGTTCTTGACGAGGTCCTCCAGTGTGGCGAAGCGCTGCACGGCCTGCTTGACGAGGTCGCCGTAGGGCATCGGGTGGCGGACGGCCACGACCTTCTTGCCGAGGTCCTTGAGGATCTCCATCACGCGGCGCGTGGTCTGGCTCTTCCCGCAGCCGGTGCGCGTGGCGCAGACGGCGATCACCGGCTTCGCGCTCTCGAGCATGGTGTCCTGGGTGCCGATCAGCGTGAAGCTCGGCCCCATCGCATTGACGAAACTCGCGGCGTGCATGACGTGCTCGTGCGTGACGTCGCTGTAGGCGAAGACGACCTCGTCGACCTCGTGCTTCTCGATCAACTCGCCGAGGCGTTCCTCCTCGACGATGGGGATGCCCTTGGGATAGAGCGCGCCGGCCAACTTGGCCGGGTAACGGCGGCCCTCGATGTCCGGGATCTGCGTGGCGGTGAAGGCCACGACCTCGACGGACTCGTTGTCCCGATAGAGGCAGTTGAAGTTGTGGAAGTCGCGGCCCGCCGCGCCCATGATGACGATCTTCTTGCGTGTCATGGAGTGGACCTCGGATCAGGGCCGAGTCGCGTCCACGCCACCGGAAGGGGCGCGGGAAGACCCCGCCAGGAGTTCGCAACGCGTGCATGATAAATGGGTTGCAAGCCGTGTCAAGACGCCGGCCGGCGCTTTCGCGCCTTGCGCTGCCGCGCGCGGCTGGCTAAGGTGTTGCCCATGCACAACATCCTGGCCGGCTACTCGAAGGCGCTCTATGCGTCCTGGTTCTATTACAAGCCCGCGCGCCTCCTGCTGGACGCCGGCGAGGGCATCATCCACTCCCTCGGCAAGCGGATCTTCGGCATCCGCAAGGTCTTTCTCACGCACGGCCACGAGGACCACATCGCCGGCCTGCCCAGCCTGGTCAACCTGCGCAACCTGAGCAACGGCGATCGGGAGATCCCGCTGGCCGTCCACTATCCGGCCGGGGACCCCTTCATCGGCTACCTGCGCGAATACCTCGACAAGAAGCAGCGCCACCGCCTGCAGTACGCGCTGAGCTGGCAGGAGCTGAAGCCGGGCGCCAGCGTGGAGCTGGAGGTCACGCGGCGCGCCACGCGGGTGACGGCCTTCGCGGTCGACCACACGCGCGGCTGGCAGAGCCTGGGCTATCGCATCGAGGAGCGGCGGCAGGCCCTGCGGCCCGAACTCGCGGGCGCGGATCCGCGGGAGGTCAAGGCGCTGATCCACGCGCGCGGTCGCGAGGCCGTGGTGGAGACGGTCTGGCACCCGCTGCTGGTCTACACCGGGGACACCCAGCCGCTCGCCGATCCCGCGCCCTGCCGCGGCGCCGACCTCCTGCTCATCGACTCCACCTACCTCGACGCCGAGGAAATGGCGGGCAGCCGCCATGCCAACGTGGACGCGAGTTTAGCCACCGCGGCCGCCGCGGGCGTCAAGCACCTCGTGCTGATCCACATGTCGGGGCGGCACCTGAAGCGGGAGATCCTCGACGCCATCGACCGCGCCGCGGCGCGACACGGGCGACCGCCGCGCCTGGGCTACTTTTTCGAGGGGCGCTACCTGGAGCTGCGCGGCAGCGAGAACGGCGACGGGGACGGCACCCTCAGAGACTGAGGAGCTGGCCTGCCGTCGCCTCGGCGAGGAAGCTCGCCGCGCCGGCGATACCGTCGACCCGCTCCGCCAGTGCCTGCGCATCCAGGCCCATCATCTGGATCGTTGCCGAGCAGGCGTAGAGCTTGAGCCCTTGGCGCCGCAGCCCCTGCAGGCTCTCGGCGATGGGCGGCTGGCCGGCCAGCGCGGCGGCGGCCGCCGCCGGCACGCCGGCGGGCAAGGGCGCCGCATCCAGGGTGCCGGCCGCGAAGCGGCCCATCGCCTCCCAGGTGAGGAAGAGGCTGGCCGGGCGACCCAGGGCGAGCGCGGCGGCAGCGAGGTTGAGGGCGGCCAGCGCGCGATCGCGGCTGCCGCTGATCAGCAGGATGCTCAGGCTGGGGGCGTTCGCGTCGACCATTCCCACCTCCGGGCGCTCCGGACTCCTTCTGCAAGCGACTTCGAAGCGGAGCGAGCGGGAGGGCCGCAGCACCGGCTCTACGTCAGATGTTCTTCAACACCGCGCTCTGCAGCGTGATGTAGTGGGCGTTGCCCGCCGTGATGATGCGCGTTTCGCGGCGATCCTCACGCGGGTTGCGCCGGTCGATCAGCAGGAAGGGGCGGGCCGCCAGGCGCATGTCGATGATCGCCCGCTCGCTGGCGCCGGCCGCCATGTCGAGGATCTCCTGGATCTCGGGCTTGATGCTGGCGCGCGCGATCGCGAAGCTGAAGTCGCTGGTGCCGATCAGGTAGCGGTCGATGTCGTTCGTCACGTTGCCCGTGACGCTCACCGTCTGGCCGAGCATCCAGCCGAAGGTGCCGTCCTCCTCGGGATCGGCGTCGCGTACGCGGACATAGGCGCCCTGGGCTTCGGTGTCGAGCGCGTCCACGCGGTGGGGTGCGGCGCCGGCCACGGGCACCTTGCCGAGGTAGCGCAGCTCGCCCTTGGGCGCGACGAGGTCCTCGCCCACGTAGATGCCGGCGAGCGTCAGCGCTCCCTGCCGCGTGTCCACGCGCAGGGTGACGGGCGCGTTGTCGTGCGCCTCGATGGAGGCCTTCAGGTTGCCGATGCCGTCGATCTGCACGAAGAAGCCGCCTTCGAGGATCACCCGATTGCCGCGGATGTAGAGGGGCCGCTTGATGATCAGCTTCGACTGGTGCGTGTAGGCGGGCCTGATGAAGGTGGCCAGGTAGTTCTGGCCGACATGGGGCGTCTCGGCGGTCTTCATGATCGCCTGCAGGCTGCGCGGAACGTAGTGGTCGGCCCGGGCGATGTAGACCGCGCGGGCGACGATCGCGAGCAGCACGAGCGCGCCGAGGCGCAGGCCCAGCCCCTTGGCCAGCGCCTTCGGGCCCTGCTTGTAGAAGGGCAGGTTCGACTCGATGATGTGGGTGAGTTCCTCCGTGAACTGGTCCTCGAAGGTCAGGGCGCGGCGGGCCTGTTCCGTGCTCGGCAGGTGCTCGGCGCCGATCTCGAGCGCGGCGCCCTTCGTCTCGTCGATCAGTTCGCGCAGCCGGACGAGGCGGCCCACCTGGCAGGTGAAGCAGAGCTCGGGGCCGGTCGCGCCCTTCTTCACGAAGTACTCGTCGTTGCGGAGATCCTCGTAGCCCTCCATCCGCCGCAGGGCCTCCTCGCCGCGGAAGAGGTTCAGCTTCTCCTGCAGCAGCTTCTCATCCTTGCCGCTGAACGCGCGGATGCGGACCTGGTAGTCCTGTCCCTGCTTGTAGATAGAGATCCGCATGCGGGATTCGGCCATCGGGCGCACCTCCGCCTTCCAGGGCTAGGCTGCGTGGGGCGAGGGGGGAGTCGTAAGCCGGGGCAGTCTAGCGCAGGGTTTGCGCGAATGCAACCGCTGCGGCCAATTCACCCCGCCGAGCGCCCGGCCCGGCGCCGCGATCGGCCGTGCTGGCCGGGGCCGGCGCGCCGGCGCTAGCGGCCTTTTTACAACATGTTACATCTGTGCGCTGGATCTGACGGCCCGGTTCTGCTAGACTCGATGGGTTCTGAGAATCGCACTCGGGCCTGAGTCCGGATCACCTCGGGTTGCGCTTCATCCTGCCTGACATCATTTGCTCCTCAAGGAGGACACCCAATGCTGAGAAAGCTAGTTGTTGCGCTCGCCGTCCTGGCGATCGCGGCGCCGGCCTTCGCCCTCGTGGCGTCGAAGGACGGCTCGCTGGTCACCACTCCGAACAGCAATCCCGTCGAGCAGCCGCTGGGCGATCGCGCGGATGTCGAGTACAACACGGGCGGCGCCATGTTCACGCCGGCCACCTCGAACGGCTCCGCCTCCGGCTGGGCCTACTACACGATGCACGTCTACACGAACGGCGCCGCCCAGGACATCGAGCTCCTCGAGCTGGGCTTCCCCACCAACGAGTACAGCAGCGACCCCATCGTGATGCCCGTCGAGTGGAACGTGGATCTGAACAACAACAACATCCTCTCCATCGTCAACCCCTACAGCCATGCCTGGGACGGCGTGGGCACCTTCTATCCCGCGGGCCTTCCCAACACCTCGCCGCCGTCCGTGTACAGCGTCATCGACGTCTCGGCTGCCAACCTCGTGCTGCCCGCGGGCGTCGCGATGGTCTGGGGCTACGAGAATGCCGGCCTCTGCGGCCAGATCAGCTACAACGGCGTCGAGACCGTCGGCTGGTACGTGAGCTACTGGGACAGCGATGCGCCCTACGGCCGCACCGGCCTGCAGCAGTTCACCGCCGACTACCTGACCACGGCCGCCGAGGAGGCGACCCTCAGCCAGGTGAAGAGCCTCTACTAGTCCCTAGCGGAAGCCCTTCTCGGAGATGCCATTCTCGCCAGGACCCCCGGCCGACGGCCGGGGGTCCTTATTCTTTGCCTCGCGCTGGGAATTCCCGAGGCTGGGCTCCGGTTCGGCGCAGAATCTTGCCAGCCGCGGGTGCGGATATGGTACACTGGTCCCAGCCGTTCGACCGCCCCTCGCCCGCATGCAGGGCGGGGGCAAGGGTCGACAGACGTCTGAGCAACGACAGCAACCTTCTCCTGGAGGAGACCATGTTGAAAAAGCTATTCGTGGCAGTTGCCGTTCTGGCGCTCGCCGCGCCGGCCTTCGCCCTCGTGGCCTCGAAGGACGGCTCGGTGGTGACCATTCCCAACGGCACGCCGGTGGACCAGCCCATGGGCGATCGCACCGATGTGATGTACAACACGGGCGGTGCCTGGGACACCGTCTGCACGAGCAACGGCTCCGCCTCCGGCTGGAGCTACTACCAGATGAACGTCTGGACGAACACGACGGGCGAGCCGCAGACCCTCGTCGAGCTGGGCTTCCCCACCAACGAGTACAGCAGCGACCCCATCGCGATGCCGGTCGAGTGGAACGTCGATCTGAACCAGACCAGCATCTACAACATCATCAACCCCTATAGCCATGCCTGGGACGGCGTGGGCACCTTCTACCCCGCGGGCGCCCCGGATACCTCGCCGCCGACCGTCTACTCCATCATCGACTGCAGCGGTGCGGGCCTCGTGCTCCCCGACACCCAGTCGATGGTCTGGGGCTACGAGAATGCCGGCCTCTGCGGCCAGATCAGCTACAACGGCGTGGAGACGATCGGCTGGTACGTGAGCTACTGGGACAGCGATGTGCCCTACGGCCGTACCGGCGTGCAGCGCTTCAAGTCGGTCGGCTTCACCGCCGCCGAGGAGAGCAGCCTGAGCCAGGTGAAGAGCCTGTACTAGGCTCCCTTCGACTGCGACCCTGCAGTCCATTGCCTTTGCAGCACGCGGGACCCCGGGCGACCGGGGTCCCGTTTTTGTGGGCGAACCAGGGGAATCAGTCGCGCGGAGCCGGCGCGACGGCCCCCGCGCTGTCGCCGGCGGCCGCGCCGGGCGGCGCGCCCGGTGCGGCGCTGGGCGGATTCGCGGCCGGCGGCGTCCACTCCCCGGGCAGGCGCGGCGGCTGGCTGAGGAAGGCGGGCAGCCCGTTCTCGTCGCGCAGGATGCGCCCGCGCTCGTAGACGTAGAAGTCCGTGAACTGCGTGGCCGTCGAGCGCAGGTAGAGATGTCCCTCCGGCGTCATCTCGAGCACCCAGTCGGCCGGCGTGCCTGCGGGATCCGCCGTGAGGCTGAGCTTCCCGTCCGCCGTGCCGGTGATCACGAAGGGAAAGCGCTTCGTGTGGCGGCCGCGTGAGTAGGTGATGAGGCTGTCGCCGATGCTCAACTCGATGATGCGGCTCATCGTGTCGATGTAGTTGTGCAGGGCGGCGGGATCCCGCTGGGGCAGATGCTCATCCGCCAGCGCGCGCAGGTAGCTGAGGTCGTAGTTGATGCGCCAGGTGCCGGTGTAGGGCGCGATCGGCGAGGTCTCGGTGGCGGCCGCAGGCGCGACCGTGGCCGCGAGCAGTCCGGCGAGGATCAGGCAAGGGGAGAGGCGGCGCATCGGCAGCTCCCTGGTGTGTGTGGCGAGGCCGGGTTCAAGCACGCGCGGTGCACCGGGTTCCCGGCCGCGGCCACACCTAAGCACGGTCCGCGCGCCGGATCAAGCGCCGGTCAGCGGCCCGCCGCGCGCGGCAGCGGCAGTCTAGGCCTCCCGCCAGCGCGGCACGAATGCCAGCAGGTGCGCGAAGCCGAGCTCCGCGAAGAGCGCGGCGCAGGCCGCCCGCTCGGCGCCGCTGTAGGCGAGGTCGGCCGGCCCGACGCCCAGGGGCAGGTCGCGGCGCAGCGCGACCAGCTCGCGCGAGAGGTAGGCCGCCTCCCGGTGCTCGGCCAGGCGCGTCGCCAGGCTCTTGGCGCCGCGAATCGGCAGACCGGGCACCTGGTCGAGCCCCGCGTAGATGCCATCCAGGCTGCCGAGCGCCTGGAGCAGGGCGGCGGCGCCCTTGGGGCCGACGCCCCGCACGCCGGGCACGTTGTCGCTGGCGTCGCCGGTGAGGGCCAGGTAGTCGACCATCTGCCCCGGCGCCACGCCGAACTGCTTCGGCACGGTGCGCGGCGTGAAGCGCTTGTTCCTGGCCGGATCGTGCACGCTCACCTGCTCGTCGACGAGCTGGGCGAGGTCCTTGTCGCCGGAGATGATGCGCACGCTAGAGCCCGCGGCGCGGCAGGCGGCGGCCAGGCTGGCGAGCACGTCGTCCGCCTCGTGGTCGGCCACCTTGAAGACGCGCAGCCCAAGCGCCGCCGAGATCGCTTCGCACTGGGCGAACTGGGGCAGCAGGTCCTCGGGGGCGGCGCCGCGGTTGGCCTTGTAGTCGGGAAAGAGCGCGTTGCGGAAGCTCCGCGGCCCGGAGTCGAAGACGACGGCCAGATGGCTCGGGCTCTCGCGCACGATGAGGCGCAGCAGGAAGTCGAGGAAGCCGAAGCTGGCCCCGGTGGGCTGGCCGCCGGGGGCGGTCCGGGGGGCCTGGCTGTAGTAGGCCCGGAAGATGTAGGCCATCGCATCGACGAGGGTGACGGTCTCGGCCACGGGCTCCTCCTGGCAAGACGATGGGGGCGGCGGCGCCGCCCCCATCCTAGCAAGCCCGGGCTGGCGAAGGAAGCCGGCTACTGGCCGACCAGCCACCACGCGAGGTCGACTTCCTCGCTCCAGAGCTGGGGATCGCCCTCGCCGTACTCGATGCCCTGATCATCCCTGTGCACGAGACCGAGGCCGGGGCAGTAGAGGTCGGTCTCCTCGCCCTCTTGCACCAGCTCGGGGTCGCCGATCGTCAGGCGATGCATCTGGTAGCTCAGCGTCACCTCCGTGCAGTCGGGGAAGATGTAGTCCCCCTGCCGCCCCGCGGGTGACCAGCGGCCGCCCCGCGTGCGGTCGATGGGGGGCGCGTAGTCGAGGCCGGTGTCCGTCACCTCGATGGAGTAAGTGACCCGCGCGTTGTTGCCGTCCAGGGTGAAGAGCGCTTCGCCCGACCAGCTGCGGCCGAGGTTCAGCGGGAACCTGAGCCACGCGATGGGCGGCGAGAAGCTGAAGCTGGTCGAGCCGCCTTCGCCAAACTCGGTGCGGCCGTCCCAGTAGAGCGTGTCGCTGGTGCGCGAGTAGTGGCTGACCTCGTCCAGCTCGCTGGGGTCGTCCGGCTGTCGGCCGGGAGGCGGCGACGGTTCACGCCAGCGCGTGAGATCGAAGTCGCCGCCGCCGACGTTCTCCGCCTTCATCAGGTACCGGTGCTCCCAGGTATCGCCGCCGCCCGACCCCTCGCTGTAGTACTCCCACCAGTCACCGATGCCGGCGGGGAAGAAGTCCGCGCTGCCGCTGGTCGTGAAGCTGTAGAGGGGCGGGTCGCTGCTCCAGTTGCCGGCGAGATCCTGGAAGGGGCCGAGATCCACCCACAGCCTGCAGCCAGTCGGCAGGCGCAGGAGCGGCACGGTGAGCTGGGTGCCGTCGGCACTGATCGAGGGATCGTCGTAGACGAGAGCGTAGAGGCGCAGGTCGATCGCCAGCGGCTCGACCGAGTCGGTGATGGGCTCGGAGAAGGTGATCACGATCGCGCCGACGTCGGGGCTCACGCCCGTGGCGCCGTTGGCCGGGCTGTAGCCGACGATGCTCGGCGGCGTGTTGTCCTCGCCCGTGCCGGTGGTGAAGCTGAAGACGTAGTCCTCGCCCAGGGTCTCGCCGGGGCCATGGGCGGCCGCGCTCTCGTCGATTGTGACAGTGTAGGTCGTGCTGGCCGCCAGGCCACTGGTGAAGTGCACCTCCATCACGATGCCGTCGAAGTCAATGGCAGGGGTCACGTAGGGGGAGATGCCGAAG